>SFFJ01000010.1 GCA_004557855.1 Oscillospiraceae bacterium | reverse complement strand
CCCCGCAAGGTCGCAAGACCTTGTGGGGTGAGGAGGACGCACCACAGCGGGGAGGGCTGCCCGTTAGAGGCAGCACGACTGAAGCGAAGGTTGCGTCCGTCGAAAAGCGTGTGTGTCCTTGTCAAGTGAAGGTACTTTCAGTATACCATAGCCGCCGCCCCCGGCGCAAGGTAATCCCACCGTTTTTTCCCATTCCCGCAAAAAAGAGGAGCCCGGCGGCTCCCCTTTCCTGTTTTGGCTCATGCTTCGCCCGTATAGGTCAGCTCAAACTCCATTTCCAGCATCGCCGTAATTTTGCCGTCACCGGGCGCCCCGGTATCCAGCTCCAGCATATCGTCGCGGGTGCCCTCCATGCGGGTGATGATATGATACCCCGTTTCGCCCAGCCGATAGGCGCTCACCAGCTCCCGCGGCAGCGCCTCGGGGGAATACCGGCAGTAAAGGGCGTCCCCCTCCCGGTAGATGGTCAGCTGACATTCCGCCGTGCTATCCTTGGCCTCCCATCTTCCGCCGAAGGTCTCCTCGACCTCCTGCAGAGAGATTTCCTTGGCTTCCTCCAGGATACCGGGCAGCTCCTGCCACTGCATTTCGTCTATCATCGCCTTGGGCAGATACAGCAGCCAATCGGTGCCGTAGTAGTCCGAAACGCCGTTTTCATCCTGTCCCATATAGTTGGTAACACGGAATACCGCACCGGCCTCGGTCACGGCAAACTCCCATACATTCCGGCTCATGGTGGGTCTTTCTCCCTCGGGGATCGCCTCCACCGGAACGGTCAGCTCCGCCGACCTGCCGCTTGCCGGCTCAAAGCCCTTCAGCACGGTCGTGGAACGCTCGGTCGTCCAATCGTAAACATCGTTGACGGCCCACAGGCGACCGTCATATTCAAATGTGGGGTAGCTGATTGCAGTCACTGCGCAGTCGGGGATGCCGGTTTGCAGCTCCTCCACCGGGATGCTGTAAAAGCCCAGCTTCCCAAACCTTGCATAGGCTGTATTCTCCTGCTCGATGCCATAGTAAACATCATGGGCGTACCAGCACAGCTTGCCGTCCATCAGCCGGGGCAGGTACAGATTGGCCTCGTTGGTTTTCGCCAGATTCATCCGGCTTATCTCGCCGGTGGAACGGCTGTAAACATAAAAGTCATTGTCGTGCCAGCGGAAAACCCTGCCCAGCACCCCGTTGACGGTCAGCACCAGCCGGTCATTATCCAGCCACAGCTTCGGCTCATAATAGATGTTGGCGTCCGGTTCGCTTTGCAGCGCCACCGTCCCGTCGATCTGCAGGCTGTAATCGGGGGTGGTGTTTGCCGTATGCTTGCCGTCCGGGCTGGTGACCGTAAGGTCGGGATCGCCCTCCGGCGTATAGTCCCGGCTCTCCATCCGCCCGTCGCTCCATACCTCTACCTCCACGATCCGGTCAATGCGCATCCACGGATTTCCCGTTCCGATATCGGTCATATATTCCGTCCGCAGCAGCATGGAATCGCCCTTATTGCAGGTGTCGGTAACCCATTGTGTTTTATCGGCTCCATAGCCATTGACCAGCCATTCACCGCAGGTCAGGGGGGTATTCACCGTTTTCCTGCTGCCATCGGGGCGCAGCAGCACCACTGCAATGGGCTTGCCGTCCTCATAGTCCCCCTCTATCGCCGGGAACGCCAGGGTGCCGTCCCTTAAAAGCCGCGGCATCGCCGTAATCCAAAGGTCATAACCGCCCGTTGTGGACATGGTATAAAGCGGCTGCCAGCTATCGCCATCCAGCGCATCGGTCAGCTTCACCGCCCGTACTTCCTTTATTTCCTGCCCGCCCGGGTTGGGGGTGGGGCCCTTCTCCTTGCCGCAGCCTGCCGTCAGCAGCAGCACCACCGCCAGCAGCAGCGCCAGAATTCTCTTGCTCACGGTATTTTATCCTCCTTTAGGGGTTTTCCGCCGGCGTTACCTCGCCGGTCGCAAGGTTCAGTTCATACATGGTTCCGTCGGTGTCGCCCGCTCCCGAAACATAAAATCCCGCATAGCCTTCCCGCTGCTGGTAGCCGTAGCTGGAAAGACAAGCCGGGCCGCCCTCTGTGCTGGTCGCCAGCTGCACACCGGTATCCCAGTCCTTTTGCAGCTGTCCGTTGGGGCCCAGCACCGCCGCATGGATGGTCACATCCTCCGGCAGCTTGCTCCAGCCGTCCCAGCTCTGCGGCAGCGCCGCCCAGTAGGCGATGATGATCCCCTCTGCCCGGTAGCCCTTTGCCCACATCACATAGGGGATGCTGTCCCCGGTCTCCATTTCATCGGGGCTCCAGCTGTAAAGGGGGCTGCGGTTCTCCGCCACCGCCATAATGGCCGCCGGGTCATAGTAAAAGACGCCCCGGTCGTCGCTGACCCACAACAGCCCCTCTGTAATAAAGCCCAATTTAACATGGGCATAGTTGCCCTCATGGGCGTCGTAGCCGTCATTAAATACCTGCGGCACCACCCGCATACTGCCGCTGCCGTCCAGCAGCACCACCATCGCCTTATCATGCTTTTTGGTGATGGTACGGCTGTATGCCCGGTAGCTGCCGCCCGGGGAATAGAAATCCTCGCTGCCGCTGCCGGTGCCGTTGCCGGTCAGCACATTATCGGTCGCCACGCGGGAATCCCTCATGATCTTCAGCATCTCATCGGTATAGCCCATCGCCTTGGCCTTGGCAATGAACGCCTCATCATCGTAGGAGCTGGCAAGCGGGTCATTGGTATAGAGCATCCGGGTTTGCCCGGTGGTCAGGTTCAGGCACCATTTTTCCCACCGGCGACTGCCGTCCTCCAGCTGATTGCTGCCGTTTTCATCGTAGTAGTTGCTGTAATACATCAGCCCGTCCCGCACGATGACCTCACCCATATCGCCGCTGCCCCAGTAATTGCGGGGCACCCGCTGCGGCAGGGTCAGCGCCTCGCCCGGTATCACGGTGTTATTCTCCATCGTCATGGGCAGCACCTTCCAGTGATAGCTGCTCAATTGGTAGCCGTACCACTCATCGGAAATATCCGCCGCACGGTAGGGGTAATAGATCAGCGCCAGCATATTGCCGCCCCGGTCGTCGCTGTATACCCAGTCGATATTCACACTGTCATTGCCGTCCAGCGGCAGATTGGTCTTATCAAAGGTCGCAAGAGGTGCTTCGGGGTTGGCCGCGCTGTAAATGCTCAAGGCGCTGCCGTCCTCCCTCTGCACCCGGAACAGCGTATCGCTCCCCCTGATGTTCGAGCAATAGTCCCCGCTGTCTGTGGGGATCGGCGTCAGCCGGCGGGTCTCACGGTCATAGGCGTAATAATCGCTCACCAGTCCCTTGTCCTCCGTACGGCTGTGCATCAGCAGGGAATAGCGGTCATTGATATTATCGCCCAGAAAGACCCGGCGGTTCACAAAGCGGGGGGTGCTGCCGCTGTGCTCCACCACGGCGGTGCAGCACTCCCACTGACCGCACATCAAAATGCTGCAATCGGTGCCGGGGCTATATAGGGTATAGCCGTTGGTCGCATCATCCATTTCGATGACCATATCCCCGAAATCAAAGGGCTTTGTCTCCTCCGCCGTCATGGTATTCACCGAAATGCTCTCATTCCATTTGGTCACAACAGGGGCCTCGGTCCCGCCGGAAAAGCCGTTCGGGCTTTTTTCCCGGTACAGCATGGCATAGCCCTCCGCCGTCCGGTAGATGCTCACCTGGTTTTCGTTCCAGCCGGTCACGGCATAGAAGTCGTCAGTGTCCTCCCGCGGGATAAAGTCCTTCATCGGGGTGTAGATACAGCGGCTGCCCAGAAGCGTCCAGCCCTCGGCATTGTAGCCCTCCCCGGCCAGGCGCTGCTGCACCTTTTTGGATTGCAGCAGGTCCACCGGCTCCGGCTCGCCCTCCGGCCTCGGCAGCGTCACCTCTTCATAGCCGAAATCCCGACTGACATAAACCCAGCCCTCCTTGGTGAGCCGGATGGTAATGGCATAAGTCCCCGTCGCTTCATGGCTTTCGGCGTAGGCCGCCCGGTCCGCCGTGATGCTCTCCTCATCGCCGGGCTGCACCTCGTACATGCCGTACCGGATCTTGAGAAGATCGTCCCGGCGGGTGGCCTCCTTCGCATAGGCAAAGCACTGCTCCCGCATTTCCCACGCACTGACGATGATGGCATCCCCGTCATCGGCCAGACGCCTTTTCATGCAGGCATTCAGGTAGGCATCGTCCACCGCAAAATGCTTTTCGATGACGGCATAGACCTCCGCCTTCGGCAGATGATAAAAGCCGTCGTCCCGGTGCAGCGCCTCCAGCTCGGTGCGCTTGGCGGGCTCCCCGCCGTACAGGGAGGAAAGCTCCAGATTTTCCCCGCCCTTATAGCCGTACAGCTCGTAGCTTGCATATTGCAGCAGCAAAACGGCGTTCAGCCGTTCGATGTCGTCCCAGTAGACGCTGTCGCCCATCGCCGCCAGCGGCGCAATATATTCCCGGCTCACCGCATCCATATCGGAAAGGTCGATGCCGTGTGCCTTGCCGGGGGCGCCGCCGGGGGTACACGCCACCAGTGAGCCGGCGATCCCGGCCGCCAGCAGCAGCGCCAGAAGCGCCGCCGTTCCCCGGCGTTTTTTGGTCATATCAAAAATAGCGGAAAGACGGTTTTTCAGCGTCTTTTTGCCGCTGTAAAAGTTGGTGGTAAACAGGGTGGGGGTGTTCATGCCCACCCGGACGACCGCCAGCAGGCAGCGCCCGTATTCCTCCCGGTAGCTCTCGTCCCGTCCGGCCACCACCGCCTCATCGCAGGAAAGCTCCAGATCACGGTCGGCGGCCCTGACCATCAGCCATACCATCGGGTTGAACCAATGGACGGCATTGGCCAGCATCAGTAAAAGCTTATACCAGATATCCCGCCGGCGGTAGTGAACCAGCTCGTGCCGCAGCACCAATGAAAGCTGCTCCGGTGAAAAATCGCTTTCCGGCAGCAGCAAAACGGGCTTTACCGCCCCGACGATCATCGGGCTGCCCACCGCCGCCGTATATACCGGCATGACCCTTTCGAGCCCTGCCGCGGCCGTTTCTTTTTGCAGCAGCGCCTGTATTTTTTCCCCGGTCACGGGGCGGCAGCTGCGCCGCAGCGTCACCCGCAGCAGCAGGTAGCTGCCCCACTGCCATCCCAAAAACAATATGGCGCCCGCCGCCCAGCAAAGCCCCATCAGCTCCATCACCGTAACGGTGCGGGGGGCAGGCGGCGTTTGGGCCGCTGCGGCAGGCGGGGTCACCGGGGCGCTCTGCTCCGTTCCCGGTGCGGTCATTCCCGGCTCGATCTGCCGGTAGGGGTCGCTTACCGGCTGCTCCGGCACCACCCCGATCGGCTCCCCGGCGGGGGTCGCCGTTCCGGTCTCCCGGCCGGGCTCGTCTGCCGTATCGCCGGGCAAAACCAGGATGGGATCACCGGCGGGGGCGGGGGCTGTCGTCTCCCCGGCACGCACCGGGTAGGTGATCTCCCCCTGTGGCTGCGGCAGGATAATGACCGGCTGCGGCAGCGGTATTCCGACGGGCAGCAGCAGCCGCACCGCAATAAACAGCCATGCCCAGTACCGCCATTTTGCGGTAAAGCGGCGGCCCAGCAGCGGGCCCGCCGCCAGCAGCACGGCAATCACCACCGCCATCGGCAGGGAAAGCTCCAGCAAAGCGTTCATCAGTCGTTCCATGGGTCAGCTCCTCTCATTTTCACGGGCAGCGCGCTGCTCGGTGATGAACTCCTCCAGCTCCTGTAAATCACGGTCGGTCAGGTCGCTGCTTTCCACCAGCGAGGCCACCATGCGGCGCAGGGAGGACTGGTACATCTTCCCCAAAAAGCTGCGGTTGGCCCAGCGGCGGTAGTCCCGTTCGCTGACCAGCGGGGTGTAGAGGTTGCGTCTTCCCTGCCGTTCCAGCGAAAGGTAGCCCTTTTCCACCAGCTTGGAAAGCAGCGTGAGGACGGTGGTATCCGCCCAGTTGTGGCTTTTCAGCTGCTCCTCCAGATCGCTGCGCAGCACGGGCGGGCGGTTTTGCCAGACGGCCAGCATCACGTCCAGCTCGGCATCGGATAATTTTTTCTCGGGCAGTTCCATATTCGGCTCCTTTCCGGTTCTAACGGTTTAGAATTCAGCTTCATTCTACCATCGTAGAAAAGTAATGTCAATGGGTTTTTCGCCCGCTGCGGGATTTTTTGCAGGGGGTGGGCGGGGCCCGCAGGGCAAACCGCCTACGGCGGTTTCGGCGGCCTGCGGCCGCCGGCCCCGGCGCAGCCGGGGCGCCCTGCGGGCCGTGGCTTCTGCTCCTCCCCCACCCGCCGAAAGGGGCGGATTTGGCCGTCTGGTTCTGCCCCTCCCCCGGTTTACCGAAAGGGGCAGGTTGGCATTTTCGCCTTTTGCGGGCCGGCAAGGGGCGCCGGACGGAAGGGAAGCGGCCGCCCCATGTGCGGGCTGGCAAGGGGCCCTCTCCCCTGTAAACGTGCCGCCGTCCGAAATGCAACACCTCCCCGCAAATTTAATTGAGCTGGCGGCGCAGCAGGTCGCATATCTGCCCGATCTCCCCGGCCTCCACCGTAAAGCGGTACAGTTTCTCCCGGATATTCCGCAGGCTCCTGCTGACCGAAGACGGCGCTACCCCCATCTGCTTCGCTATAGCGGTAACGGTCATACCCTCGGTGTAGCGCAGCCGGGTCAGCTCCTGCTGGTTCGGGGTCAGGCAGCGGCTGCACCCCAGCTGCAATAGCCGCCGCAGGGCCAGCCGGTCGCTGTTGGGCTCCCCCTCCTCCGCCGGGATGAAAAAATCCAGTGTAGGGGCGCAGGTGCAGCGTGGGGTACGCGGCAGCGGCCGATAGCTTTTACTTTCAACAGTAGTAATCATGCAGTATCCTCTCCGTTTCTCTGGTGTCCGCGATTTCATATCGCAGCAGCTCAATTCGTTTTTTCAGGTCAAAATAGCGGGTTCCTCTTGCGGTTTTCATTTCTTCCTTCAGTTGCGCCAGGCGGTCCTCCAGCAGGATGACGCTGCGGTGGTACTCCCCGGCCAATTCGGCAATTTCCATCATGTTTTCAGTTTCCTCTCACGTTACGGTTCTTGGCAGCTTTTTTCGGCGAAGGGGACCTCGGAGCGAAGAACATTTGTTCTTCTGTTCTTTAGCGTACTCCGCTTTCGGGGTTCTGTCAACCGTTATTTCGGCCACAGGCCCAAAAATGGGTCACAAAAATGCGGGGGGAATTTTTGGCGGGTCAAATTCTGTCGAACCCCTTGACATTTGCGAAAAAATCACTACGATAAGCTATCCCAAGGGGTTTTCGGGGGCCGGTGCAGGGGGCAGCCCCGCGGCCCGGCGGGCATTTTGGCCCACCGGGCCAAAAGAGGGGCGGGCTTCGCCCGCTCCGAGGCCGCCTGCGGCGGCCGGCCCGCCGGGCCGCACCGGGTCGCGGCAGGGGCTGCAACGGAAGAAAAACCCGCGAATGCGAAAGGAGCGTGCGCAAATGTACGGCATCAGGGTTCGGGAGCTGCGGCGGCAGCGGGGGCTGACCCAGCGGCAGCTGGGAAGGCTGTGCGGGGTTTCGGGGGCGGTCATCGGCCAGGTGGAGCGCGGGGAGCGGCTGCCGGGCCGCAAAACCGAGCAGCGGCTGCGGGCCGTCCTGGGGGCGCTGCCGGAACGCCCGGCCAAGCCCTCCCGCCGGGCGGAGCTGCTCTCCCTGCTGCGGGAGGGGTAACCCCCCTCCGCAAGCCCGCAAAAGCCGCAGGAATTCGGCCGCAGGCCACCCGTCCTTCGGACGGGTTTGGGCGGGCTTCGCCCGCCGTCGGCCGCCTTCGGCGGCCGGGCCTGCGGCCGCCCCTCCCCCTCATCAATCCCCCAAAGCAAAAGCCCCGCCGGTTTCCCGACGGAGCCGCTATTCGGTTTTAACCCAGCCTGTCGCCGTTTCGGACGGGCCGCTGCGGGGTGATCAGCACCACCCCGCCCTCGGAATAGGTCCCCAGCACCAGCACCTCGCTCATAAAATCAGCGATCTGCCGGGGCGGAAAATTGACCACCGCCAGCACCTGCATCCCCACCAGCTCCTCCGGCCGGTACTGCTCGGTGATCTGCGCCGAGGACTTCTTCACCCCGATCTCGGGGCCGAAATCCACGGTAAGACGGTAGGCCGGACGGCGTGCCTTGGGGAAGGGCTGCGCCGTCAAAATCGTCCCTGCCCGGATCTCCAGCCGGGCAAAATCATCAAAGCTCGCCCATTGTTTTTCCATCAGATGCTGATCTCCCTTGCGACCTCGTAGAACAGCTCGTTGATGTCCTTCTTCATGGAAAGCGCTTCATCGATGTCGATATCATAGATGCGGTTTTCCTTGACACCGACGATGCGGCTGCCGACGCCCTGCTCCAGCAGCTCGATGGCACGGTACCCCATGGCGCTGGCATAAACCCGTTCCATGGCGGTGGCGTCACCGCCGCGCTGCACATGGCCCAGCACCGTCAGGCGGGTCTCCACCCCGGTGCGCTGCTCGATGTAGTAGCACATATCCTTGCTGTTGCCCACGCCCTCGGCCACCACCACAATGAAATGATGCTTGCCTGTGGTCATGGTGGCCTTCATGCGGTCCACCACGTCACTGTCCAGGTTAAAGGGCCGTTCCGGGATGAGGGTAGCGATGGCGCCGGTGGCCAGCCCCGCATACAGCGCCAGATGGCCGGCGTTGCGTCCCATGACCTCCACCACCGAGCAGCGGTCGTGGGATTGGGAGGTATCGCGCAGCTTATCGATGCTCTGCACGGCGGTATTCAGGGCGGTATCAAAGCCGATGGTGTATTCGGTGGAGGCGATATCATTATCGATGGTGCCGGGCAGCCCGATGGTGGGGATGCCGAGCGCCGAGAGCTTCTGTGCGCCGCGGAAGGAGCCGTCGCCGCCGATGACGACCAGACCGTCAATGCCGCGGGAGCGCAGAATCTCCACCGCCTTTTTCTGTCCCTCCTCGGTGGTGAATTCCTTGCTGCGGGCGGTATACAGGATGGTGCCGCCCCGATTGATGATGTTGCTGACGGAGCGTTCCTGCAGCTCGTCCATCCGGTTCTGCATCAGTCCCTCGTATCCGTGAAAAATGCCGTAGATGGTGTGGCCCTTATGCAGGGCGGTGCGCACCACGCTGCGGACGGCCGCATTCATGCCGGGGGCGTCGCCGCCGCTGGTAAGAACTGCAAAGGTTTTCTTCTGGGTTTCGCTCATGTCTGTTTCCTCCTATATCGTTTTCGCCTTTGACCCGCAGGTTCGGGTGCAAAGGGGGTTTGGCTTTTTATTTGCATCACCCCGCCCCGCAGCGTTGCGGCAAGACCGGCTTGCGGCAGCCGTGGGGCTGCTCCGCCCGGTTTCCCGCCTTTGCCGCCATGGGGAAAGGGGATTGCTTATTGATCATTCAGGGTTTCGCCGCTTCGGGGGGCAGCAGGGCGACGTTTTCCTCGCCCAGCAGCTGCCGCAGCTCTCCCAGCAGCACGGGGTTGGCGTCGGTACGGAACTCCGCACCGGCCCGCAGCAGACGGCCGGTTTCGGCCTCCCGCACCAGCAGGGGGACCTCCCCCTCAAAGATGGAAAACAGCAGCCGCAGCTTTTCCCACTGCTCGCCCTCGGCTTTTTGCACCCGGATGAGCAGCCTGCCGCCCTGCCTTTGGGGGGCCGGCCGGGGGGCGCCCGGTTCAACCCGGGGGCGGGGGGCTCTGCCCTTCGGCAGAGAGGCCGGCGGTGCGCTGGCCCGTTCCTCGATGGTATAGACCTTATCCAGCACCAGCTTGGTATCGTCCTCCTCCCGCACCGAAACACGGCCCCGGAAGAACAGCGGCTCTCCCTCCGTCAGCTTTTCGCTGTACTGGGAGTAGGTGCGCCCGAAGCACATCACCTCCATGCTGCCGGACATATCCTCCACGGTAAGCAGCGCCAGCAGGTCTCCCCGCTTGGTGGTCCGCATCTTTTTTTCGGCCAGTATGCCGAAGATATCGATCCATGCGTTATCGTAGGGGGCGTTGGTCTCGGCGCTTTGCAGCCGCGCGATGCGCACCGCCCCGTAGCGGTCGTAAAGGGGCAGGTACTGGCTCATGGGGTGGCCGGAAAGGTACATCCCCGTGACCTCCTTTTCGAAGGCCAGCAGCTCGGCGTGGGGGTATTCCTCCCGCGGGGAAAGCTCATAATCGGCGGTGGCGCCGCCCTCCCCGAAAAGGGAAAGCTGCCCGCCGGAAAGATAACGGCTCTCCTCGGCGATGGCATCCGCAAGGGCGGAATAGTTTTCCAGCATCTCCCGGCGGTTGGCGCCCAGCCCGTCCAAAGCGCCGCATTTGATCAGGCTTTCCACCCCGCGGCGGTTAAGGTCGCCTGCGGCGTTGCGGCGGCAGAATTCCACAAAGTCGGTAAAGGGGCCGTCCCCTTCCCGTTCCTTCAGGATATCCTCGATGACCGAGCGCCCCATATTCTTAATGGCCAGCAGCCCGAACCGGATACCCTCGGGGGTGACGGTAAAGACCATATCGCTTTGGTTGATATCGGGGGGCAGCACCGGGATTTCCAGCCGGGCGCACTCCTCGATGTATTCCATCAGCTTGGCGGTGGAATCCAGCACGCTGGTCATCAGCGCCGCCATGTATTCCCTGGGGTAATGCCGCTTGAGGTAGGCGGTCTGATAAGCCACCACCGCATAGCAGGCAGCGTGGGATTTATTGAAGGCATAGGCCGCAAAGCTGCTCATTTCATCAAAGATGCTGTTCGCCACCGTCTCCGGGATGCCGTTCTGGGCGCAGCCCGAAATGAAGTGCCCCCGTTCCTTTTCCATGACGTCGGCTTTTTTCTTGCTCATGGCACGGCGCACCAGGTCGGCCTGCCCGTAGCTGTACCCTGCCAGCTCCCGGCAGATCTGCATGACCTGCTCCTGGTAGACGATGCAGCCGTAGGTGACCCCCAAAATCGGCTCCAGCAGCGGGGTCTTGTAGCGGATGGCGGAGGGGTCCTGCTTATTGCGGACGTACTGGGGGATGGAATCCATCGGGCCGGGCCGGTACAGCGAAATGGCGGCGGTGAGGTCCTCGACGGAGCGGGGCCGCAGCTGGGTCAGCATCTGCCGCATCCCGCCCGATTCCAGCTGGAACACCCCGGAGGAATCCCCCCGTGAGAGCATCTCGTAAACGGCGGGATCGTCATCGGGCAGCGCCTCCATCGAAAAGTCCGGCTCCCGCCGGCGGATCATCCGCTCGGCATCGGCGATGACGGTGAGGTTGCGCAGCCCCAAAAAGTCCATTTTGAGCAGCCCCAGCTCCTCCAGCGTGGTCATGGTGAACTGGGTGACGACCGATTCATCATTTTTGGCCAGCGGCACGTAGCTGTCTACGGTATCCCGGGTGATGACCACCCCGGCGGCATGGGTGGAGGCGTGCCGTGGGAAGCCCTCCACCTTTTTGGCGGTCTCAATGAGCTCGCCCACCTGCGGGTCGGTCTCGCAGAGGGCGCGCAGCTCGCCGTTGGCCTCCAGCGCCTTATCGATGGTCATATGCAGCTCATTGGGGATGAGCTTCGCAACGGCATCCACCTGCGGGTAGGCCAGCCCCATGGCACGGCCCACATCCCGCACGGCGCCCCGTGCCAGCATGGTACCGAAGGTGACGATCTGGGCGACGTGGTCGGCGCCGTATTTGCGCACGACATAGTCGATGACCTCCGGGCGGCGCTCGTAGCAGAAATCCACGTCAAAGTCCGGCATCGAAACACGCTCGGGATTGAGGAAGCGCTCGAACAGAAGGTTATATTTCATCGGGTCGATATTGGTGATGCCGATGCAGTAGGCCGCCAGGCTCCCCGCCCCGGAGCCGCGCCCCGGCCCGACGGGGATGCCGTGGGTCTTGGCGTAATGGATGAAATCGTGGACGATGAGGTAGTATTCCACATAGCCCATGCGGCTGATGGTGGAAAGCTCGTATTCCAGCCGGTCCCGGTATTCCTGCGGGGGATTTTCGCCGTAGTGGCGGATAAGGCCCTCCCCGCACAGGCGGCGGAAGTAGCTTTCGTTATCCTCGCCGTCGGGGGCATTGAAAAGCGGCAGCCTGGTGTGGCCGAATTCAAATTCGACATTACACCGTTCGGCGATTTTGACGGTATTTTCGATGGCCTCGGGGACGTTCCGGAAAAGCTCGGCCATCTCCTCGCCGCTTTTTACATAGAATTCGTCGGTGGGGAATTCCAGCGTCTGCTCATCATTTACGGTATGGCCGGTCTGGATGCAGGTGAGCAGGAACTGCATCCGGCTATCCTCTTTTTCGAGGTAATGGGCGTCATTGGTGGCGACCAGTCCCACGCCGATCTCCCCGGCCAGACGGATGAGGTCGGGCAGGATGCGCTGCTGCTCCTCGATGCCGTGGTTTTGCAGCTCGATATAGTAGTTTTCGGCGCCGAACAGGTCACGGTACCACAATGCGGCCTCCCGCGCTTTTTCGTATTCCCCGGCCTCCAGGTGCCGCGGGATCTCCCCGGCGAGGCAGGCGGAAAGGCAGATGAGGCCCTCGTGGTGGTCCCGCAAAAGGTCGCGGTCGATGCGGGGCTTATTGTAAAAGCCCTCGGTGAAGCCGCGGGAGACCATATAGATGAGGTTGCGGTAGCCCACCTCGTTTTTGCACAGCAGGATGAGGTGGTAGGGGGAGGTATCCAGCCGGTAGACCTTATCGAAGCGGGTGCGGGGGGCAACGTAGACCTCGCAGCCGATGATGGGGCGGATGCCGGCTTTTTTACATTCCTTGTAGAAATCCACAGCGCCGTACATCACGCCGTGGTCGGTGATGGCAACGGCGGGCTGCCCCAGCGCTTTGGCACGGGCGACCAGCCCCTTGATGCGGCAAGCGCCGTCAAGGAGGCTGTATTCGGTATGGATATGCAGGTGGACAAAGTCGGGCATGGGTCAGGCCTCCTCGGAAGAATTTAAGCAGAGCCCCCCTGCCGCGGCCCCGCCGCGCCGGGCTGCGCCCGGCGGGCGGGGGCGCCCCTGCGGGGCGCCCCCGCAAAACGGCGCGAAGCGCCGTTTCGGCGGGGCCGCGGGGGGCGGGTCAGTTCGTTTTGCGGTAAAAGGTCATGGCGGTGCCGGTATCCTGCACCAGGGTGTCACGGGGTGCGCGCAGGATGCGGCAGGTGCAGTAAAAATCCCCCGCCGCCCCGCTGATATTCACAAGCTGCCACAGCCACACCGCCGGGAACCATTCCCGGGGCAGGCAGGCGGCCAGCACGGCAAAGACGATCCCCCACACCACCACCGGCGCCAGCGCGATGACGATATAAGCGGAACGGGTAAAGTAGGCATCGCTGCCGGCGTAAGCGTAGGCCACCTTATAGCCGTAGCGCACCGAAGCGCCGCAGGCTTTCATCACGGCGCCGTGGGTCAGCTCGTGCAGGGCAATGTAGGCGAATATCCCCGCAAGGGCGCCGAGCCAGAGCAAAAGCGCAGAAAGCGGGTCCTCCCCGACAAAATCCCGCAGCGACCGGCCCCACAGGGCGGGCAGAACCAGCATGATCACACACAGCACAACGGAAAGCCCGTTGACGATCCAAAACTGTTTTTTGTTATGCACCAGATCGATGGCGGCAGCGGGGGTATGGCAGTAGCCCTGCGGCAGGGCGGCATAGCTTTTCATAAGGTCAATCCTTTCGGGTGGGTTTATTTCAACCGGCGGTGCCGGGGGTTTGCGGGTCAGTCCTTTCGGGCGGCAAGGTCGATGATCTTTTCCAGACGGTGGTTGACGCCGGAACGGGAAAGGGGCGGGGTCAGCTTTTGCCCCAGCTCCCGCAGGGAGTCAAAGGGGTTTTGCAGGCGCAGCTCCGCCAGTGCCCGCAGCTCCTCCGGGAGGGAGTCCGGCCCCACGGCATTGATGGCCGCGATTTGTGCGGCGGCCGCCCCGGCGACCTTATCCATATTGGCGGTATCGCAGTTGGAGGCACGGTTGGCGGCGTTGCGGCGCTCCTTCAGAATTTTGGCGTTCATGATCTCCATCGAGGTGAGGGGGCAGCCCATAAAGGTGAGCAGGTCCTCGATCTGGGTGCTGTCGTGCAGGTAGACGATGGCCTGTCCCCTTCTTTGGGTCAGAAGGGGGGTGAAGCCGACATCCTGCAAAAGGGCGATGAGCATCATCAGAAGCTCCTCACGGGGGACGGCAAATTCCAGATGATATTTTACCTCCGGGTCGGAAAGGGTGCCGCAGGCAAGGAACACCCCGCCCACAAAGGCGCCTGCGCCCTCATCGCCGCCCAGCAGCTCAAAGGTGACGCCCTCCGGGTAGAGCATGGCGAAGTGGTTATAGAGGTCAATGCGGTCGGCCATGTCATCGACGGTGACACGGTAGGCCAGCTGCCCGGTGGAGAGCTTTTCCTCCCGCAGCGTCACGGTACCGGCCATCGGCTTGACGCTTTGCACCAGCTGGGAATAGTACTGGGCGGCACGGCGCTCACGGGTCAGCATCTGCATCTTTTGCACCGAAAACTCACGGGAAAAGACCATCAGCCCGAAGGACTGCTGGTTGGGGAAGTGCTGGCGCACGGCTTTATTGGAAAGGATCTCATCCTTGGCGGCAGTGGTAAAGGAGGGCATAGCGGTTTCCTCCGGCAGGTGATGGCGGCGGGTGCGGCAGGGAAAAATGCGGGAGGGCAAGGGGCGGCCGCAGGCAGGCTCTTGTCCGGCGTAAGACGGACTGATGCCTGGCAAGGACGGCGACGCAGCCATCGCACATTTTTACCGCCGTCCCGCAGCGGGGTGGGACGGTTGGTGCAGGGGGCCGGGGCGGGCGCAGCCCCTTTCGGCTCCGCCGAAAGCCGCGAGCTTCGCTCGCGGGCCCGCCTGCGGCGGGCGGGCTGCGCCCGCCTTTCCGCACCCCGCAGGGATGGGCAAAGGGGCAGCCGCCGCACCCGGCGCCGGCTCATTCGATATACTTGATCTCACATTCGAGGGTATAACCGGTCTTTTCCCGGACGATGCGCTGCACCTCGGCGATGAGCTCCCGCACATCGGCGGCGGTGGCGCCCCCCCGGTTGATGATAAACCCGGCGTGCTTTCGGCTGACCTCGGCACCCCCGACCGAAAGCCCCTTGAGACCGCATTGGTCCACCAGGGCGGAGGCGTAGTTCCCCACAGGGCGCTTAAAGGTGGAACCGGCGCTGCCGTATTCCAGCGGCTGCTTTTCCCGGCGGCGGGACATATAGTCCTCCATCGCCGCACGGATGGCGGCCGGGTCGCCGGGGGTCAGGGTCAGCACCGCCCCCACTATGACCGTACCGGGCCGGTCCTCGAAAATGCTGTGGCGGTAGGAAAGGGAAAGCTCGGCGGCGGGCAGGGTGCGGTATTCCCCCGCCTCATCCAGGAAGGTCACTTCGGTAAGGACGTCCCGCAGCTCCCCGCCGTAGGCGCCTGCGTTCATATAAACGCCGCCGCCCAGCGAACCGGGGATGCCGTAGCCCCATTCGATGCCGGAAAGACTGTTTTCGGCGGCCGCGCGGCACACGGCGATGAGCGAAGCCCCGGCGCCGCAGCGCAGGGTATTGCCCTCACGGGTAATGGCGGTAAAGTCGCCGTCCAGCTGGATGACGGGGCGGGAAATGCCGCTGTCGCTGACGAGCAGGTTGCTGCCCCGCCCGAGAATAAAGGGCTCCTCCCCCGCCTCCCGGCAAAGGGTCATGGCAGCTTGCAGCTCCGCACGGCTGCGGGGGCGCAGCAGCAGCGCCGGCCCCCCGATGCCGAAGGTGGTTCGGCGGGTCATCGGCTCCTGCTCCGCAAGGGGGATGCCCGCTTTTTGAAGCTGTTCGATAAGGTTCATGGGCTGCTCCTTTCGGCGGTCGTTATTCGATATCGTCGGTAAGCCCCAGATGCTCCATCAGCTCCCGGGCGGAATTATTGCCCATGGCACGCTGGCGGTAGTTCATGGTGGCCACCTCGATGATGACGGCAAGGTTCCGGCCGGTCTGGACCGGGATGGTGGCGGCGGGCACCCTCATGCCCAGCACGTCGGTGGTTTCCTCCTCCAGCCCGATGCGGTCATAGACCTTATTGCGGTCATAGGGCTCCAGCTGGATGACGAAATTGACATTGGCGGTATTTTTGACCGAGCCGACGCCGAACAGCCGGCTGACATTGATGATGCCGACCCCGCGCAGCTCCATATAGTGGCGGATGTTATCGGGGGCGGAGCCGACCAGCGTGGTATTGGAGACCCGGCGCACCTCCACGGCGTCATCGGCGATAAGCCGGTGGCCGCGCTTGAGAAGCTCCAGAGCGGTTTCGCTTTTGCCCACGCCGGAATCGCCGGTGAGCAGCACGCCCTCACCGTAGATCTCCATCAAAACCCCGTGGACGGTGGTACGGGGCGCCAGCTCCAGGCTCAATTTGGCATTGAGCTGGGCGGCCATGTGGGAGGTATTTTCCGGGGACTGCAAAAGCGGCACGCTGTACTTTTCCGCCAGCTCCATAAAAAGGCTGCGGAAGGAATACTCCTGCGTGGTGATGACCGCCTTGGGGCAGCGGGAAAGGAACTCCTCCAGGCTGCGGCGCAGCTCCTCCTGCGAAAGGGTCTCCAGGTAGGCCAGCTCGGTGCGGCCGATCATATTGATGCGGGCGGGCACAAAGCCCTCGAAAAAGCCGGTGAAGGCAAGGCCGGGGCGCATCAGCTCGGCGTGGCTGACGAGGATCTCCTCATCGGTCTGCGGGTAGTACACGATTTTCAGGTCCAGGTCGCGGATCAGTTTTTTCAGCGGGACGGTGTACTTATGTGACATGGGTTTTCCCCCCTTGGTGAGATTTTCGAGGTGATCGGCCGGGCAGCTCTCTGCGGGGCGCCGTCGGGCGCAGCCCCGTTCCGGCTCCGCCGGAACGCCGCAGGCGGAGCCTGCGGCAGGCCGCCTGCGGCGGCCGGGGCTGCGCCCGGTGCCTGCGGCTTGCAGGGGCCCTCGTGCGGGCGCCCTGCCCGGCTGCGGTACCCCGGCCAGGCTGCATAGCTATTCATAGTATATTATAATACATTTCCCCGCCGGTTACAAACAATATTCTTCGCTTTTTCATCAAATTTGTTAGAAAAATAACGACTCCGCATCCCGCAGGGGACGCAGAGCCGCAAAAAACCTGTTATACCAATATATCGCCGAGATCCCGCAGACCGGTAAGGGTGGTGACCACAATGGCGGTATCGCCGGGGTGCAGGCTGTCGCCGCCGGAGGGGATGATGACCTGCCCGTTGGGGCGGGTGATGCAGCCCACCAGCACGTTGGGGCGGGTGGAAAGCTCCTTAAAGGGCACGCCCACCAGGGGGGAGCCCTCGGCGACGTGGAATTCCAGCGCCTCCACCCGGTTTTCCACAATGCGGTGCAGCGCAATGACCCCGCCGCCGGTGCTGTTTTCCATGGCACGCACATACTGCAAAATGCGGCTGACAGTGACGACGCTGGTGGAAACGGTGCTTTCCACGATGGCGGTCTTCTGGATCAGCTCGGTGAAGGAATTGCGGTTGACCTTGGCCACCGAGCAATCGATATTATGGCAGCGGGCATACATGGCCAGCATGATGTTCAGTTCGTCCAGGCCGGTCAGCGCCACAAAGGCGTCGGAGTCATCCAGCCCCTCCTCCGCCAGCAGGTGGACATCGGTGGCGTCGCCGTGGATGACGAGGGTGGTGGGTACCGCCTCGCTCATATCGATGCAGCGCTGCTCATCCCGGTCCACCACACGCACCCGCATCTTCATCTGCGAAAGCTGCTCGGCCAGGTAGCGGGTAATGCGCCCGGCGCCCACGATCATCACGTTGCGGGCATGGTCCCGGAAAACGCCCAGCGCCCGGAAGAAATTTTCCAGCTCCTGCGGCTTGGCGGTCACGCTGATGCAGTCCCCAGCGCCCAGCAGGTAGTTGCCGTCGGGGATAATGATCTCCTCCCCGCGGCGCACGGCGCACACCAGCACCTTTACCTGCATCGAAGCGGCGATCTCTTTAAGCGGCATCCCGTCCAGCAGGCTGTCCTGCGGGATGTGGTATTCCACCAGCTCCACCCGTCCCTTGGCGAAGGTTTCCACCTTGGCCACCGCCGGGAAGCGCAAAATGCGGGCGATATCACGGGCGGTCTCCCGCTCCGGGTTGATGGAAAGGGAAAGCCCCATTTCCTGCTGCATAAACCGCAGCTGTCCCTCATATTCGGCGCTGCGCACCCGGGCGATGGTATTTTTGGCGCCCAACTTTTTGGCGGTCATGCAGGCGATCATATTGACCTCATCGCCGTCGGTGGCGGCAATGACGAGGTCGGCCTGACCGGCACGGGCCTGCTGCTGCACGGTATAGGCGGCGCCGTTGCCCTCGATGCCCAGAACATCCAGCTCCTCCGCCAGACGCTCCGCAATGCCGGGGCGGTTATCGATCACGGCAACATCGTGGCCCTCTTTGGAGAGATGCTCCGCCAGGGCGCGGCCGACCTTCCCGATCCCTACAATTACGATCTTCATACTGTTCTCCCTTTATGTAATGGTGGGTACGGGTTTATTTTACCGCGTTCGGCGGGATTTTGCAAGGGGCGGGACAAGTGCAGGGAGCAGCACGGGGCGCAGCCCCTTTCGGCTCCGCCGAAAGCCACGGGCGAAGCCCGTGGAGCCCGCCTGCGGCGGGCGGGCTGCGCCCGGCTCTCTCCCCCTCCGCAAGTCCTGCAAGCCCCGCAAGCTCCCATCCTTCTCCCTCTCCCCCTCCGCAAGTACCGCAAGTCCCACAAGCCCGGCCGGGGGCCGGCCGGGCCGCAGGCCGCCCGCCGCCGCAGGCGGCGGGCAAGCGGGCTTCGCCCGCTTCGGCGGCTCCGCCGCCGGGCCTGCGGCCCGCCATACCACCCTGCACCGCCCCCTCATCTCGACAAACCAACCCCACCGTGCTATAATGATATATTATCCCAAAGGGGGTGCTTTACCGTGCAGGATCACTTCTATCAGGCGGTTTACGCCGCCGTCTGCCGCATCCCGGCGGGGCGGGTCGCCACCTACGGCCAGATCGCCCTGCTGGCGGGCAGTCCGCGGGCTTCCCGCATCGTGGGCGGGGCGCTGCACCGCAATCCCTCCCCCGGCGTCATCCCCTGCCACCGTGTGGTGTTCCGGGATGGCAGCCTTGCACCCGGCTTTGCCTTCGGCGGGGCGGGGGCGCAGCGGGCGCTGCTGGAGGCCGAGGGCGTCCCCTTTTTGCCGGACGGCCGGGTGGACCTGCCCCGCTGCCGGTGGGAAAATGAGAAAGAATCGCTGTAAAGGAAGGATTTTTCTATGAGCTTTTTTGCGCTGACCGCACCCGGGGGGCTTTCGGAGACCCATGATCTTCAGGAGTCGCTGACGGCGCTCCAGAAATTTGTGAAAACCGCTTCGCCGGTGGTGCTTTCCGCCCTGTGGCATATTGCGCTGGCGCTCGTCATCTTTTTCGTGGGGCGCTGGCTCATCGACCGTTTTTTGAGCCGCGTGGCACTTTTGGATAACAAAACCCGCATCGATCCCGGCGTCGCCAAATTCGTCCGGTCGCTGGTGCGGGTGGGGCTGTGGGCGCTGCTCATCTATATCATCGCGGACTTTTTAGGTGTGCCGACCGCAAGCTTCGTGGCGCTGCTCGGTTCTGTCGGTGTAACGGTCGGTCTGGCGCTGCAGGGCAGCCTTTCCAATTTTGCGGGCGGGCTGATCATCATGTTCCTGCACCCCTTCAAAACCGGCGATTACATCAAAACCGCCGCCGAGATCGAAGGCACCGTCACCGAGATCGGGCTGTTCTACACCACGCTGCGGATGGCCGATAACAAAATCATCACCATCCCCAACGGCAGCCTTTCCGGCGGCAATATCACCAATTACAATGTGCTGCCGGTGCGGCGGCTTTCCACCACGGTGGGCATCGCCTATGAAGCGGACGCCGGGCGGGCCATCGAGCTGCTGACCGAGCTGATCCACAGCCGCAAGCCGCTGGTGAACCCAGAAAAGGCGCTGGTCTACATCAAGGAGCTGGGCGAAAGCAGCGTGGTGGTGGGGCTGCACTACTGGGTAAAAACCGCCGACTACTGGGACGAAGCATGGAGCATCAACCGCGCCATCAAGGAAACACTGGATGCAAACGGCATCGCCATCCCCTTTAACCAGCTGGACGTCCATGTGATCCGGTAATTTCCCCATCCGGCCGCCGGTGGGAAATCCCCCTCTCCCCGGCTGCGCCGTGATGTTCCCCCAACCCCCGAAAAAGGACAAAACACCCATGAAAATTCTCAAGCAAGCTGCCATCATCGCTGCGGTATGCGCCGCGGCGGAGCTGATCAAATACCTGCTGCCCCTACCCATTCCTGCCAGCGTGTACGGGCTCATCCTTATGTTACTGGCGCTGCTCACCGGCCTTCTCCGCCCGGAGCAGATCGAAACGGCGGCGGATTTTCTCATCGTCATCATGCCGGTGCTGTTCGTGGCGCCCACCATCGCACTGGTCGCCGATCTTGACCGGCTGCTTTCCCTTGCGCTGCCGGTGCTGCTGCTGGGCATCGTCGGGACGGCTCTGGTCATCGGGCTGGGCGGCAAGGCCGCCGAAGCGGTGGGCCGCCGGGAGCAAAAAAGGCGGGAGGAAAAGCACCATGAATGATTACATCGCTTTTTCGGCCTACTTCGGGGCGGCGCTCACGCTGCTGGTGTACCTGTTCGCCTGCCGCCTGGGGAAGCGTCTGCATCATCCGCTGGCCAACCCCATGCTCCTTTGCCTTATCATGATGATCGCCCTGCTGCTCCTTCTGGATATCGACTACGACGCCTACAACCAAAGCGCCAGATACCTGACCTACCTGCTGACCCCGGCCACCGCCTGCCTTGCGCTG
This sequence comes from Oscillospiraceae bacterium, assembly GCA_004557855.1. GTDB lineage: Bacteria > Bacillota > Clostridia > Oscillospirales > Ruminococcaceae > Angelakisella. Next base: position 28,234 of record SFFJ01000010.1, on the reverse strand, counting down.
CCGCTGTACCGGCAGATCAAAAAGCTGCGGGAATACCCCCTGGCCATCGTCGCCGGCATCCTTACCGGGGTGGCGGTGAATGCCCTGTGTGTTATTGCGGTGGCGCTTTTGTTCCGGCTGCCCCACGGCGATTACGTCACCCTGCTGCCCAAATCGGTCACGGGGGCGGTGGGGATGCCCCTTTCCGCCGAGCTGGGCGGTGCGGCCGAGATCACCATGGCGGCCATTTCCGTCACCGGCCTGTTCGGCAATATCCTCGGCACCCAGATTTTACGGCTGTTCCGGGTCAATGACCGGGTGGCGAAGGGCATCGCCCTGGGCTGCGGCAGTCACGCCTTCGGCACCGTGCGGGCGCTGGAGCTGGGCGAGGTGGAGGGCGCCATGGCCAGCCTTTCCCTGGTCATCACGGCGCTGCTCACGGTGGTCATCGCCCCGTTTTTGGGTAACTTTATTTGACTTTCGGCGGACAAATCCCCTGTTTTTGTCCATATATTTGTGGTAAAACCACAAGTCCGCTTTCCCGGCGCTCCGCTGTCGAAACGGGTTGTTAATCCTTTGACAAAGAAACCCCGCAAAATCGTTGAAATCATCGGCATTTCGCCTTGTGCGAGATGCCGTTTCTTTTAAGCGAAAATCTCAAAAATTTGGTCAGTTTTTGGTCAATGTGTCGGCTGTAACAGCTTGACAACGCCCCAATTTTTCGGTATTATTTGATAGACACTTTATCGTGAATTCACAAGGAGGCTAAAATCAAATGGAGAAACTTCTCGTTCTCTTGACTTTCCTCGGCTCCGTCATCGCGCTGGTGTTTGCACTCGTCACCGCGAAGAAGGTCCTGAAGTTTGAGGAAGGCACCCCGCTGATGCAGAAAATTTCCGCATCCATCCGTGAAGGCGCTAACGCCTATCTGAAGCGCCAGTACACCATTGTAGCCATTTTCTTTGCCTGCATGTTCGTTATCCTGTGCGCCATGGCTGCCTTCGGTCTGCTTACCTGGTTCGTACCCTTTGCGTTCATCACCGGCGGCTTCTTCTCCGGTCTTTCCGGCTTCATCGGCATGCGCATCGCCACCAAGGCCAACTGCCGCACCGCCAATGCCTGCCGCACCAGCCTGAACCGCGGTCTGCGCGTGGCGTTCTCCGCCGGTTCCGTTATGGGCTTTACCGTAGTCGGTCTGGGCCTTTTGGATATTTCCATCTGGTTCACCCTGCTCAAGTTCGTCTTTAAGCTGGACCCCTCCGCCATCACCAGCGCCATGCTCACCTTTGGTATGGGCGCTTCCTCCATGGCGCTGTTCGCCCGTGTCGGCGGCGGTATCTACACCAAGGCTGCCGATGTCGGCGCTGACCTCGTCGGTAAGGTCGAAGCGGGCATCCCCGAGGACGACCCCCGCAACCCCGCCGTTATTGCCGATAACGTAGGCGATAACGTAGGCGACGTGGCCGGCATGGGCGCCGACCTCTACGAGAGCTATGTCGGCTCCATCATTTCCGCCTCCGCGCTGGGCGTTGCCGCCTTCGGCGGTGAGCTGAAGGCCATGGCCTTGCCCATGATCATGGCGGCTCTGGGCATCCTCGCCTCCATCATCGGCACCTTCTTTGTCCGCACCGGTGAATCCACCGATCAGCGCACTCTGCTTTCCGCACTGCGCCGCGGCACCAACTTGAGCGCCGTTATCATTGCCGTTGCCGCCTTCTTCCTGGTTCGCGGCGTACTGGGCGTCGAATACACCGGCATCTACTTTGCCATCCTTGCCGGTCTGGTTGCCGGCGTTCTCATCGGTGCTTCCACCGAGTACTTCACCAGCGACACCTACAAGCCCACCCAGGGTCTGGCTGACACCGCCCTGACCGGCTCCGCCACCATCATGATCGGCGGTCTGGGCCTGGGTATGCTGTCCACCATCCTGCCCATCGTCATCGTTGCGGTCTGCATCCTGGTCGCCTACTATGTTTCCGGCGGCGGCACCTCCACCGCTATGGGTCTTTACGGCATCGCGCTGGCGGCTGTCGGCATGCTGGCTACGCTGGGCATCACCCTGGCCACCGACGCCTACGGCCCCGTTGCCGATAACGCCGGCGGTATCGCCGAAATGGCCGGCCTGGAGCCGGAGGTTCGTGAGCGCACCGATGCGCTTGACTCCCTCGGCAACACCACCGCCGCCACCGGTAAGGGCTTCGCCATCGGTTCTGCCGCCCTCACCGCTCTGGCTCTCATTGCTTCCTACATCGAAAAGGTTCAGGAGGTCGGCGCTGCCATCACCTTCGATGATTTCTCGGTGATGACCCCCGTTGTACTGGTCGGCCTGTTCATCGGCGCCTGCCTGCCCTTCGTCTTTGCCGCACTCACCATGCAGTCTGTCGGCCGTGCCGCCCAGTCCGTCGTGGTAGAGGTTCGTCGTCAGTTCAAGGAGATCGTCGGCCTGATGGACGGCAAGGCGGATGCGGACTATGCCCGCTGCGTTGACCTCTGCACCAAGGCCTCCCTGCACGAGATGATCCTGCCCACCGTCGTCGGCATCGTGACCCCCATCGTTGTGGGGCTGATCCTCGGCTTCAAGGGCGTTGTGGGTATGCTGGCCGGTGCTACCGTTTCCGGCTTCCTGCTCGCCATCTTCATGGCCAATTCCGGCGGTGCCTGGGATAACGCCAAGAAGTACATCGAAAGCGGCGTACACGGCGGCAAGGGCAGCGACGCCCACAAGGCTGCTGTCGTCGGCGATACCGTAGGCGATCCCTTCAAGGATACCTCCGGCCCCGCTATCAACATCCTCATCAAGCTGCTGTCGATGGTCTCCATCGTATTTGCCGCACTGGTAGTTAACTTCTCCATCATCAAGTAATTTGCAAAATGTCCCCGCGGGTGAAAGCCTGCGGGGATTTTTTATAGCTGCGGAACCCGCCTTTTTACTGCTGACCCTCCGCTGCGGCGGGCGCGGCCTCCGCTTGACTCGTGCTGACCCTCCACCACGGCGGGCACAGCCTTCGCCCCACTCGTGCTGACCCTCCACCACGGCGGGCGCGGCCTCCGCTTGACTCGTGCTGACCCTCCGCTACGCTCCGGCCAACCCCCGCCGCTGCGGCGCGCCCGCCTCCCCACCGGCCCTGCCGTCCCCCTGATCAACACACCTGCGGGGATTTTTTGCGGGGGCTGCAGCAATTTCCGGGATTTATTACACTTTATTTACGAATAGATGTTGCATTTTGCGGCGCTCATTCGTTATAATCAGTGTAGGCCTGACACCAACAATATACAACAGGAGGAAACAACATGAAAAAGCTGACCCGAATTCTGGCACTGACCCTGTGCTGCCTGCTGGCGGCGGGACTGGCCGCCTGCGGCGAAACGCCTGCCCCCACGCCCGACCCCGATCCCGATCCCAGTGCGGCAATCGGCGGGAACACCCAGATCCCGAACCCGAGAGTCCCCTATGAAAATGACGAGTTCCCCGATTTTAAGCTAGCCGGCTACCCCGACCGGGACGGCATGAAGCCCACCGGGTTCTGTCTCATCGGCGGCACCATCGGGGAGATCTCCTATGAAACCGCCACCCTGCGCTGTGCCGCCGATACCGGCGAGGGCGAGGATCTTTCCGGCGTTTACTACCCCGATGCCGAGGAGAGCGAGCTTTCGGTGTGTCACAGCTACGGCGGCATTATTACCGTCACCGTGAAGGAGCACAGTGAGGGCACCGTGGCGCTGTGGAAAAGCTGCGAGGGGGATTTTGACTATTCCCTGTGGCTGCCCGGCCAAACCGGCGACGCCGCAAAGGCGCTGGTGATGGAATTTGCCGCCGGGGTGTATGCCGTAAAGCCCGGCGTGGAGACCCCGATCGGGCATGTAGCGGGCACCGAAAAGGAGCTGACCCGCTGGCGGGAGGTCATTCGTGCCGGGAACATCGCCAAGGTGATGGCCATGGATCACACCATGACCGAGCCGGTGGAGCTGACCCCCGAAAAAGCCGGGCAGCTCATCGGGCTGCTGGCCGAGAGCGCCGACCGGCTTACGGTGTATGAAAGGCTGCCAAACCCCGCCACCGGCGGCGCGCTGCGCCTGACTGCCTATGACGGGGAGGGAAACCAGCTGTTTACCGCTTGCTATAATGGCTGGCTGGTGGTGACCTTCGGCAACGAAATGACGAACTACGTCTTTGACGCCAGCGACTGCGAGCTGTATACCTTGTATACATTCTTTCCCGTCGAATAACCTGCACCCATACAAAAAGCCCCTATCCGGAAACCCGGATGGGGGCTCTTTTTTATTGTGATAAAGTTATTCAGCGGCTTCGGCAGCTTTCACCCTTTGGCGAATATATTCCCGCACTTCATCCCTGGGGATCTCCAGCGCAACCGACAGCTCCCCGTGCAGCAGCTCCTCCGCCAGCTTCATATAGCGGTCATCCAGCTGGCTGACACGGCGGCCCGCAGCGGCGGCCTCCTTCTTTTTGTGGTACACCGATTTGATGATCTCGACGAGATCGACGGTGCTGTGGGTGCCCAATATGCTGCGGTAATGCTCGGAAAGCTCCTGCAGGCGGCCGGTGCGGAACGGCTCCACGCTGATGGTGGGGATGAGTGTGACCAGCTCCTCGGCTTCCTCTCGGCTCATCACCTGCCGCATAAAGACCTTGGGGTGCTCGACGGGACAATAAATGGTGCCGCTTTGGAACAGAGGCCGCAGCACATAATACCGGGTGCCCCGCGGGATGCCCGGCAGGTTGGGGGTGGCGTAGTCCACTACCTCGCAGACGCCGGTATTCCCATACACGATCTTGGTTCCTTTCGCAAACACTTTTGATACCCTCCTTAAAAGTACTATTTATATTATAGCACATTTGCGGGCGGGATGGTAGGGAAAAAATACGAAAAGGGCGGAAACGGCGGGCTTTTGCAGGGGGAAAGCCCCGGCCGCAGGCCGCCCGCCGTCCCGGCGGGCAAACGGGCTGCGCCCGTTTCGGCGGCTCCGCCGCCGGGCCTGCGGCCGGCCTGCCCCCTGCACGCACCTGCTCTGCCCCCGCCCCCTGCACGCCCCCGCAGGCCCGCACCGTGGGGCGCAGCCCGTTTCGGCTCCGCCGAAACACGCAGGCTCCGCCTGCGTCGGCCGCCCTGCGGGCGGCCGGGGCTGCGCCCCTCCCCGCCCCCTGCAGAAACCGAAAAGGCCCGCCCCCGGCAGGGGGCGGGCCGAAATGCGGCATTATTCGGTGGTGTAGTTATCAAAGTAGCCCTGAATGTAGATGATGGGGGTGCCCTTATCGCCGCTGCCGCTGGTCAGGTCGCACAGCGAACCGATGAGATCGGTCAGGTTGCGGGGGGTGGTGCCCTCACTCACCATGTTGCCCACCAGGCTGCCGGCGTCCTTTTCCCGGATGCGGCGGGCCACCGCCTCCTGCAGGGCAGAGCCGGAAAGGTCGCCGAATTCGTTGTCGGCCAGGTACTTCAGCTTCAGCTCATTGGGCGTGCCGATGAGCCCCTTGGTATAGCCGGGCGCCACCACCGGGTCGGCCAGCTCCCAAATCTTCCCCGCAGGGTCCTTAAAGGCGCCGTCCCCGTAAACCATCGCCTCGATGCGGCGGCCGGTGGCCTCGCTCATCCCCCTGCCGATGCACTCCGCCACCAGCATGGCGTCCCGGGGGAACAGCTTCACCCGGGTATCGTCGGCCTTATTGGAGCCCAGCAGCCCATACTGCGGATTGTAGCCGCTGCCGGCCACCGGGGCGTTCATCAGGTCGTCCAGGCCCAGCACGGTGCGGGCGCCGGCGGCCTTCAGCAGGCGTTTGCTGCGGGCACGGGTGTGTATATCACAGGTGATGACGGTATCGGTGTAATCCAGGATGGTCTGCACACGGTTGGAAAAAACCACCTCTACCTCGGCGCCGGCCTCCCGGATAAGGTTGGAATAATATTCCACATAGTCCACGCCGGTAAAGGGGTGGATGACCGAGCCGAACTCGGCGCGGAAGCGCTCCAGCGAAAGGACGTCCCGCCACGGGTCGATGCCCTTTTCATCCAGCCGGTCCATACTGATGAGGTGGTTGCCGACCTCATCGGAGGGGTAGCTCAACATCAGTACCACCTTTTGGCAGCCTGTGGCAATGCCGGAAAGCAGCACCGAAAAGCGGTTGCGGCTTAATATGGGAAAGGTGACGCCGACGATTTTTCCGCCGGTTTTGGCCGCTGCATCCGCTGCGATCTGCTCAATGGTGGCGTAATTGCCCTGGGTGCGGGCCACCACCGATTCGGTAATGGCGACGATATCCCGGTCACGGGGCTGCACATTGCCCTCCTTCAGGGCGTTCAGGACGGTTTCCACCGTGCCTTTTACCACGTCGTCGCCCTCCCGGAAAATGGGCGCCCTGACCCCGCGGACGACGGTTCCGAACATTCTGCTCATATTTTATCTCCTTCGTTTGGAACGGCTTTGCGTTCTTTTTGACTTGTTTTTTGCACCAAACACAGTATAATGAAAGTAGACCCATAAGTAAAATAGATATTTCTAATAGAACACATAAGCTGTACTTATCGCAAAGGAGGCCGAAAAATGGCAGTCAAGCTGGATCTTTACCGTATTTTCTGTGAGGTGGCCGAGGAGGAGAGCATTTCCGACGCCGCCAAGTCGCTGTATATTTCCCAGTCGGCGGTCAGCCAGTCCATCCGCCAGCTGGAGGAGCAATTGCAGGTGCGGCTGTTTTCCCGCCAGCCCCGCGGCGTCACCCTGACGGCGGAGGGGCGGATGCTGTTCGACTATGTTCGCAACGCCATCGGGCTGATCGAGACGGGGGAGGACAAGCTGCAGCAGACCCGTAAGCTGATGCTGGGGGATCTGGTCATCGGCGCCAGCGATACCGTGACCCGGAACCTTCTGCTTTATTATTTGCAGCAGTTCCATTTTATGTACCCCGCCATCCACATTAAGATACTGAACGGCACCAGCTATGAGGTGCTGCAGATGCTGCGGGCGGGCAAGGTGGATCTGGCCTTTGCCAGCACCCCGCAGGAGACCGAAAACCTGTGGATGCGCCACTGCATGACGCTGCACAACGTCTTTGTGGCGGCGCCGGATTTCCCCTGCGAGGACCGGGCCTACACGCTGGCGGAGCTTTCCCGGTTCCCGCTGATGCTGCTGGAGCGAAAGTCCAGCGCACGGCGCTTTCTGGAGCGGTTTTTCAGCCGCAACGGGGTCATGCTCAAGCCGGAGATCGAGCTGTGCAGCCATGAGCTGCTCATCAGTATGGCGGCGATCGGGCTGGGGGTGGCGTGTGTTACCCGGGAATTTGCGGTCTCGGCGCTGGCGGACGGCTCCATCCGGGAGCTGCGGACGGTGCCGGAGATCCCGGAGCGGAGCCTTTCGGTATGCGCACTGCAGGAGGTGACGCCCTGCCCGGCCGCGGAACGGTTTTTGGAATTCTGGGCGTAGGAGAGCCGGTGCAGGGGGCAGGAGGGCCGGCCGCAGGCCGCCCCGGCGCAGCCGGGGCCGGCGGGCTCCGCCCGCCGAAACCGTCCGGAGGACGGTTTGGCCTGCGGCCGGCCGGCACCCTGCAGCGACCGAAAAAAGCATCCCCCCGCAGCTGCGGGGGGAAAAGTGTTTTACAGGGAAGTGTACAGAATAGCCACCAGAGCGCCCAGCAGGGCGCCTGCCGCCACCTGCAGCGGGGTATGCCCCAGCAGCTCCTCCAGGAGCTCCTCCGGCGGGGTGTCGCTGCGTTTCAGCAGCAGCTCATTGATGGTGCGGGCATGCTGCCCGGCCTGCCAGCGCACCCCCATGGCATCGTGCATGACGACCATGGCCAGAATGGCGCTGACCGCAAACTGGAACGAGGCGGCGCCGTATTGCAGCAGGGCGGTGACGGCCAGCGCCGTGACCACCGCGGAATGGCCGCTGGGCATCCCGCCGTCGCCGGTCAGCCGCTGCCAGTCCAGCCGGCGGTGGGCAATGAGTTCGATAAGTACCTTGCAAAGCTGCGCGATGGCCCATGCCAGCAGCGCCGCGATGAGGCAGGTATTTTGCAAAAGGGTCATGGGGTTCCTCCTTCGGCGTTCAGATGACGATGCCGCCATTGGGGCTTAACACCTGCCCGGTAAAATAGCGGGCATCCTCCCCGGCCAGAAAGGCGATGGCTGCGGCGGCTTCCTCCGGGGTGCCCATGCGTCCCAGCGGGATCTCCTCCTCCAGCGCCCGGCGTTCCTCCGGGGAGAGGTGGGCGTTCATTTCGGTATCGATGGCGCCGGGGGCGACACAATTGACAGTAACGCCGCTGGGGGCCAGCTCCTTGGCCAGCGCCTGTGTAAAGCCGATAACGGCGGCCTTGGCAGCGGAATAGTGGGTTTCGCAGGAGGCGCCGCACAGTCCCCAGATGGAGGAGACATTGACGATGGCGCCGCTATGCTGCCGCACCAGATGCGGCACCGCCGCCCGGCAGCAGTGGTAGACCCCATCCACATTGGCCGCAAACATCTGCCGCCATTCCTCGGGGGTGATATCGGTAAAGAGCTTGATTTGGGCGATGCCGGCGTTATTGATGAGGACGTCGAGGTGGCCGTATTCCGCTACGGCGTGGTCGATGAGGGCGGCGGCCTCTGCGGGGCGGGTGATATCCGCCCGGAAGGTGACGGCCTCCCCGCCGGCTGCACGGAGCTCCCGGCAGAGCGCTTCGGCCTTTTCTCGGCTGCGGCAGTAGCCCAGCACCAGCCGAAAGCCCTCGGCGGCGAGCCTGCGGGCAGTGGCGGCGCCGATGCCGCCCGATGCGCCGGTGATGACTGCGACTTTACTCATGGTGTTTCTCCTTTGGTGGTGGTTTTTGCGGGTGGGTGCAGGGTGCGGGAACCGGCAGCCCCGCTGCCCGGCCCCTCGGGCCGGGCCCCCGCCCCCTGCGGGGGCGGGGCGGGCGCGCTGCTCGCGCCCGGCGGGGCCGCCGGGTGGTACCTTGCAGGGGTTTGCGGGGATAGGGCGGGCGCGCCGCAGCGGTGAGGGCTGCGCAGTGGGGTCCCCGACGGGTCGGCAGACCCGGTGGGGGAAGGCGGGCGCGCCGCAGCGGTGAGGGCTGCCCGGAATGAAATGGAGGGTCAGCCCGAGTCAAGCGGAGGCCGCGCCCGCCGTAGCGGCGGGTCAGCACGAATGAAGCGGATGCCGCGCCCGGCTGGTGGGGCGCAGCGGCTTTCCTGCGGCGGGATCGCGCCGTTTTCTGCACCGTTCCCCTGTTGAAGCTACCAAGATAATATCAAATTTGTCCCGTGCTGGCAAGCCCCTAACGGCGGGGCGGCTGGTCGGTCAGCGGCCAGTCGATGAGGTCGGCGTAGCTGTCGGCCTCCTCCGGCGTGTGGGGCGGTACCGGCTCCAGACCGGTGGCCTCGGTGCTGCTTACCACATCGTGCGGCAGGTACAGCGGGCGCCCCGTTACCGGGTCTACCGGCCCCAAAACAGGTCGTTCCATCTTCACTCCCCCTTTCACCGGGTAGTATCTCCCGGCGGGGGGGAAAGTATGCGGCAGGCCGCTGCAAAGTAAAACCCCTGCACAGTCGGCGCAGGGGCTTGCTTATATCACTTTTTATCGTGGAAGAACAGCGGGATTTTTCAAGAGTGATGATGACGCTGCGGATGCGGGGACTGTCGCCTTTTGCGGGGTAGTATCTCCAGACGGGGGGAAAGTATGCGGCAGGGCGCTGCAAAGTAAAACCCCTGCACCGGTCGGCGCAGGGGCTTGCTTATATCACTTTTTATCGTGGAAGAACAGCGGTTTTTTAAGAGTGATGATGTCGCTGCGGGAGGGGCTGTCGCCTTTTGCGGGGTATTATCTCCCGGCGGGGGGAAAGTATGCGGCAGGGCGCTGCAATGTAAAACCCCTGCACAGTCGGCGCAGGGGCTTGCTTATATCACTTTTTATCGTGGAAGAACAGCGGGATTTTTTCAAGATAGATGATGTCGCTGCGGTCGGCGGCGTCGCCCTCGGCCAGCACGGCGGCACGGGCGATCACCTCACCGCCGGACTCCCGCACCAGCTTTTCGATGGCCTCGATGCTGCTGCCGGTGGAGATGACGTCATCGATGATGGCGACCTTTTTGCCCTTGATGAACTCGGCGTCGTGCTCATCCACCACCAAAATCTGCTCCCGTCCCATATTGGTGATGGAATTGACGGTGGTGATGATGGGGTTGCGCATATAGCCCTTTACCGATTTGCGGGCGATGACATAGCGGGGCATCTTCATCACCTTGGCCAGCTCGTAGATCAGCGGGATGCTCTTGGCCTCGGCGGTCACCAGTACCTCGGTTTCCTTGGGCAGCTTTGCGGCCAGCGCACGGGCGCAGGGCTCCACCACATCGGTATCGCCGAAAATGACAAAGCCGGCGATAGACATATTCTCATTGATGGGAACAACGGGCAGGCGGCGGTGGACGCCGGCCACTGTAATGTCGTAATATTCCTGCATGGGAATGCTCCTTTTTTTCGTATATTGGGCAAAATGCCACTCGACCCATTTATTATATCACAGTTCTGCCATAATGGATATAGCTTTTTTTACTTTTATCCATAAGTGTTGCTTATATCGCATTTCGGCATTTGCTTTTTGCCGGTTCTATGCTACAATAGAGGTAACGACCGGCCGCCGGTTCGGGGCGCAGCCCGCTTCCGCTTCGCGGAAGCCGGCGGACTTCGTCCGCCGAAACCGCCCCGGGGGGCGGTTTGGGCTGCGCCCCGCCGGGAGCCGCCGCAGGCCGCAGGCGTGCGGCGGCCTGCACAAACGAATAAAAAGGAGCATCAACCCCCGATGGAACTCATCCCCTTTGCCGAAAAGGACCTCGACGCATTCCTTGCGATGTGCCGCAATATGTACAATTCCCCCGCCGTGGCGCACAGCGTCGGCCCGGAGGTCTTTACCGCCACCTTCCGGGCCTGCCTTGCCGGGAACCAAAACGTTGAGGGCCGGATGATCGTGGAGGACGGCTGCACGCTGGGCTATCTGCTGCTGGCGCACAGCTTCTCCGGCGAGATCGGCGCCCCCATCGTGATGATCGATGAGCTGTACCTCATCCCCGAGGCCAGAGGCCGGCACATCGGCCGTGCCATTCTGGAGACCCTTTCGGCCTACTACCGCGATAAGGCCGGCGCCCTGAAGCTGGAATGCACCCCCGAAAATCAGGTCGCGATGCGGCTGTATCAATCCCTCGGCTTCCGGCCGCTTCCCTACACCGCCATGGTGTGGGAGCTGCCCACCACCTAATATCGAAGGAGCTTTTACCGCCATGAAACACATCTTCGTCATCAATCCCGCCGCCGGAAAGACCGACCCTGCCACCACCCTGCTCCCCCGCCTGCAGTCGCTTTTTGCCGGGCGGGAGGAGGAGCTGGAAATCTACATGACCACCGGCGTGGGGGACGCCACACGCTTTGTGCGGGAGCGCTGCGCCGCCTCCGGCGGGGAGCACCTGCGCTTTTACAGCTGCGGCGGCGACGGCACCATGAACGAGGTGCTGCAGGGGCTGGCCGGCTGCGCCAATGTGGCTATGGGCATTGTTCCCTGCGGCAGCGGCAATGACTTCGTGCGCAGCTTCCCGGAGTGTGATTTTTCCGACCTGGAGCTGCAGATCAACGCCGAGGAGCGTCCCATCGACCTCATCCGCTTCAACGACCAGTGGTCGGCCAACATCTGCAATGCGGGGCTGGATGCCGATGTGTGCAAGAATATGTCCCGCTACAAGCGCCTGCCCCTTGTTTCCGGCAGCGGCGCCTATATCATGGCGCTCATTGCGGCGTTTTTCCGCCCCATGGGCAAAAAGGCGCACATTGTGCTGGATGACGGCCGGGTGATGGATGAGAATATCCTCATTCTGGTGATGTCCAACGGCGGGTTTTACGGCGGCGGCTGGAACAGCGCACCCAAATTCAATGTGGAGGACGGGCTGATGGACCTGTGCATCGTGCGGACCATCAGCCGGCCGCGGATGCTCAAGGTCATCGGGAAGTTCCAGAAGGGGCTGCACGTGGGCGACCCCACGCTGGAGGACTGTGTGATCTACACCCGGTGCCGCAGCCTTACCATTGACTTTGAGACCCCCACCAACCTCAATTCCGACGGGGAGATGAGCGAGAGCACCCATGTGGAGGCGGCCATCGTGCCGCTGGCGCTGCCCCTCATCCTGCCCCGGCGCAAGGACTGACGTTACATAAAAAGCGGACCGCCCGGTATCTCCGGACGGTCTTTTTTGCGATATGGGGCGGGGGAAAAAATGAGAGGATGGCAAGAAAGAGAGCCGCCGGCGGGCTGACGCCCATTGGAAATGGGCTTACGCCCGGCAAGGCTCGATGACGCAGCCAGCGCTCATTTTTGCCGCCGCTGCGGGGAATGTACGGCATATGCCCGCTCCCTGTCAGAATTCCGGGCCGTTGTTATTGCTTTGGGGCTTCAGCAGACGGAAGGCGTCGTACAGCTTGCGGGTCTTATTGAGGCTGACCAGCAGCAGGATGGTGACCACCACCATTCCCAGCATCAGCAGGACGCTTAACACCGGCACCCAGGAAAGGCCCACCGCCACGATATTGAGGATGGCGCAGATTTTCCAGCTTTGCATGCTTTGTGCCGCGCCGATCTCGACCCGGTTATTATTTTCGATGTCCCCAAAGCCCTTGATGACCAGCCATGTGGCATAGTAGGAGGCCACTGCGCCGGCCAGCGTCAGCAAGGAGGCGACCCACCCGCCGCTGATACCGAGGAAATTGAGCACCCACACGGCGAGGCTGTATGCGGTAAGCGCCAGCAGCCACGGCCCCGCTGCGCTATAGCGGGGGCTTTCCTCCAAAAGCTCCCGGGTGCCGAGATACAACAGCAGAAACCCGATGAAATCCGGCAGCAGGTTGACGGTGTAGGTCTGATTCAGCGTCAGGTTGAAATTGAGGAACACAAACAAAAATCCCGCAAAAATTTTGGACATGGCAATTCTCCTTCTTTCGGGGTGTGTGCAGGGGGAACGGGCAGGGGCCCGCAGGGCCGGCCGGCTGCGCCGGCCGTAGGCGGGGCTGCGCCCCGCCAAAGCCGTCCGAAGGACGGCTTGCCCTGCGGGCCCCGTCTCCCCTTCTGCTCTGCTGCTATTATATCAGGCTTTTTGCGCCTTCGCAATCCCATTGCGAGCCGGTAGCTGCGCCAGTACCACCGCCAGCAGCATCAGGCCGCAGCCCAAAAGCTCCCGGCCGGTCAGCCGGTCATGCAGGATGACCGCCCCGGCCACCACCGAGAATACCGACTCCAGGCTTAAAAGCAGCGAAACCACCGTGGGGTTGGCGTCCTTCTGCGCCAGAATTTGCAGGGTGTAGCCCACCCCGCCGCTGAATACCCCGACGTACAGGATCGGCCAGAGGCAGGCTGCGATCCCCGCCGCGGTGGGGGTCTCCCACAGCAGCGAGCCGATGCCGGTAAGCACCGCCGCCACCGCAAACTGTGCCGCGGAAAGCGCCACACCGTCCACCGTTTTGGCAAAGTGATCCACCAGGAGGATGTGCGCCGAGAAGATGAACGCACACAGCACCACCAGCAGGTCGCTGCGGCTGATGGTCAGCGCTTCATTGATGCAGAGGAAGTAAAGTCCCACCGCCGCCAGCGCCACCGAAAGCCAGATCGTCGCCGTGACCCTTTTGCGGAAAAACAGCCCCATAATAGGCACCAGCACGATATAAAGCGCCGTAATAAAGCCCGCCTTCCCGGGGCTGGTTTCCGCCAGGCCCGCCTGCTGCAGGCAGGCCGCCGCAGCCAGTGCGGTACCGCAGCACAGCCCGCCCAGCACCAGGTCCCGGGGGCGTGCCGCCAGCGGCCGGACCGCCTGCGGATTTTTCTTTCTTTGGAGGGTGCGTACGACCCAATAGCCCAGCGCCAGCGTGACGAACGCCACCGTGCAGCGCAGGGCATTAAAGGTGATGGGCGGGACGTGGCCGGCGCCGACGCTTTGCGCCACAAAGGCGGTGCCCCAGATGAGGGCGGTCACCACCGGCAGTACATTTTGTCTGATTTTCGGGTTCATGCTTCTGTTTTTCTTCCTTCCTTGGCTCCTGCCGCTAAATGCAATAGACTCCCACCGCTTTCGGCAGGAGCCTTTCTTGTTTTTTGCTATTTTAGCATATCCCGTGCCGCTTTGCAAGACGGGCACCCTGCAGAGGGCGGGTTCGGCCCGCAGGGCAAGCCGTCCTCCGGACGGCTTTGGCGGGGCCGTGCCCCGCCTACGGCCGGCGCAGCCGGCCGGCCCTGCGGGCCGTCTGCACCCTGCAGGGGGCTGCCGGTTGTTCAGTCCCCCACCCCGCTGCCGAGGAACGCCTGCAATTCCGCCGTTTTGGGTGCAGAAAAAAGCTCCTCCGGGGTGCCCTCCTCGGCGATCAGGCCGCCGTTCACATACAGGATGCGGTCGGCAGCGCCCCGGGCAAAGCCCATCTCGTGGGTCACCACCACCATGGTGCGGTGCTCCGCCGCCAGCTGCTGCATTATGGCCAGCACCTCACCGGTCAGCTGCGGGTCCAAAGCCGAGGTCGGCTCATCGAACAGCAGTACCTTGGGGTCACGCATCAGCGCACGCGCTATGGCCACCCGCTGCTGCTGCCCGCCCGAAAGCCGGCAGGGGTATTCGTCCTTTTTCTCCGCAAGGCCCACCTTTTCCAGCAGCGCCATGCACTTTTCCCCGGCATCAGCAGCGCCCGGCCGGGTCAGCAGATAGGGCTTCATCAGGTTTTCCCGCACCGTCATGTGGGGGAACAGGTTAAAGCTCTGGAATACCATGCCCATCTCGCTGATGAGCCGGGCCCGATCGGCCTTGGCGCAGTATTTTCCGTCCCGCACCAATGCCTCCTCCCCCACGTAAATGCTGCCGCCGGTAATCTCCTCCAGGTCGATCATGCAGCGCAGCAGGGTGGATTTTCCCCCGCCGGAGGGCCCGATCACGGCGACCACCTCGCCCTCCTCCACCGCCAGGCTGACGCCCCGCAGGACTTCACAGCCGCCGTCAAAGGTCTTTTTTACATTTTCCAGCCGTAATACACTCACCGGGACGCCTCCTTACTGATAATAATCCATCTTCTTTTCCAGCTTTTCCATCGCCACGGCCACCACCAGGTTGAAGATATAATAGAAAATGGCGGCGCCCACATAGGGCAGCACGCTTGCCTCCCGGCTGGCGATGCGCTTGACCAGTGTGAACAGCTCGGCATAGCCGATGACAAAGGCCAGTGAGGTATCCTTCACCAGCGTGATGACCTCATTGGTGATGGAGGGCAGGATGCGCTTTATCACCTGCGGCAGGATGATGCGGAAAAAGGTCTGGCTTTTCCGATAGCCCAGCACCTTGGCGGCCTCATACTGTCCCACCGGCATGCTCTCGATGCCGGAACGGTAGATTTCGGCAAAGTAGGCGGCATAATTCACCGCAAAGGCGATAATGACCGCATAGAACTGGTATTGCAGCGTGATGGGCACCTTAAAAATATAATATGGCCCGTAGTAGACCACCATCAATTGCAGCATAAGCGGGGTGCCCCGCAGCACCGAGATAAACAGCTTGAACAGAAGCTGCACCGGCCGAAAGCCGGATAGCCTGCGCCAAAGGGGGGATTTGCTGCACCGGAGGGCGGCCAGCGGCGCCCAGCGGTTCATGCGGCCAAAGGCCACCAAAAGCCCCAGCGGCAGCGAAAAAACCAGCGTCAGCACAAAGATGAGGATGGAATTGCCCATCCCCTCCCATACCTGCGTCATCATTTCCAGTAGATTCATGGTCGGTCTCCTTTTTACGGGGAATACGGGAAAAATGCAGCCCCCTGCCGTTCCCGTCAAAGGGCTGCTGTTTTGCGGGGGGCAGGGCATCACTTCCCAAGGCAAACGGCCTCGGTCAGGCCCCACTTTTCCGCTATCATTGTAAAGATGCTTGGGGTGGAACTATCACTTCCCAAGGCAAACCGCCTCGGTCAGGCCCCATCTTTCCGCTATCTTCGGATAGTTAGCAGCGGGGTGCCCTGCGGCGGGGGTAAGGCGGCGTTGTGCGCTTCACCTGTTTTCCCGCAGCGGGGGCATCACTCCCCAAGGCAAGCTGCCTCGGTCAGACCCCGCTTTTCCGCTGTTTATGTAAAGATGCTTTGGGCGGAACTATCACTTCCCAAGGCAAACCGCCTCGGTCAGGCCCCACTTTTCCGCTATCTTGGCAAAGGTGCCGTCGGCGACCATCTCATCCAGCGATTTTTGCACGGCGTCCCGCAGCTCGGTATTCCCCAGCTTAAAGCCGACGCCGTAGGTCTCCCCGGCGATGGTGCCATCCAGAATGACAAAGCCATCCCCGCGCTGCGCGATCTGATACTGCGCCACCCCGATGTCCATGGCGATGGCATCCACTGCGCCCGCTTCCAAGTTCAAAAAGGCGGTGTTGTAGTCCGGCACCTCGGTGAGGCTGCGGAAGCTTTCGGCCAGTGCGATGTTATCGGCGTTGCTGCCGTCCTCGTTTTGGGTCAGCGCCGCCAAAGCGGAGGAGTCCGCCTGCACCGCCACATTTTTGCCGGCCAACCCGGCGTAATCGGTGATGCCGCTGTCCTTCTTCACCACGATGACCTGGCTGTTATCGACATAGGGCTTGCTCCAGGTGTATTTGTCCTCCCGGCCCTGCATGGTAAAGCCGTTCCAGATGCAGCTGATGACCCCGGTCTCCAGCTCCATATCCTTGCTGTCCCAGTTGATGGGCTTCTTCACCAGCTCCCAGTCGTTGCGGGCGCATACCTCGGCGGCCAGATCGAGATCGAAGCCGACATACTCGCCGGTTTCATCCTGGTAGCCGTAGGGGGGGAACTCGGCATCGAACCCGACGGTAAAGGTGGTCTTATCGGTATTGTTGTCCTCGGCGGGCTGCTTGCCGCAGCCGGTAAAGAGGGTGAGCAGCATTACGGCCGCTGCGGCCAGTGCGATCGCTTTTTTCATGGTGTGGTCCTCCTTTGGGGTGATGTTATGGTGGTATTATATACTTTAGTGTGCTACTACGCTACTACACTAAACTATCAACAAGTCCTGTTTTTCGCAAATAGCGGCCGGTTTGCTCACGATTTCGCACTTTTTCGCAGGCATACGCATTATTTCGGCGGGTTTGTGCAGGGTGCGGGGCGCCCGCAGGGCAGGTCGCCTCCGGCGACCTCGGCGGCTGCGCCGCCGGTTCCGGCTACGCCGGAACGCCCTGCGGGCGGGGGCTTGCCCCCTGCACAGACCCCCGGGGCGGGGGCGGCTTGCCCGCTGATCCGGGCGCAGCCCGCCCCGGCG
The DNA here is from genome assembly GCA_004557855.1 of Oscillospiraceae bacterium. Classification (GTDB taxonomy): domain Bacteria; phylum Bacillota; class Clostridia; order Oscillospirales; family Ruminococcaceae; genus Angelakisella. The sequence goes on along the minus strand of SFFJ01000010.1, from coordinate 10,976 downwards.
GAGCCGGGGCTGCCGCAGGCGAAGCCTGCGGCCGGCCGCCTGCGGCGGCCGGGGCTGCGCCCGTAGTCTTTCCCCTTTTGCGGGCCCTTCCGGGGCGCACAAAAATCCCATTGCATCCCCCTGCAAAATGGGTTATAATCAAGCCGAAAAATCCCCACCGGAAATAAAGGAGGCTTTCCATTATGGCACAGTGTACCGATCCCCGGCTGCGCCGCAGCGTCATCTATGAGCTTTACGTCCGCAGCCATACCCCGCAGGGCACCTTCCGGGCGGTGGTGCCGGATCTCGACCGCATCGCCGCACTGGGGGTGGATATCATCTGGCTCATGCCCATCCATCCCATCGGCGTGAAGAATAAAAAGGGCTCTCTCGGCTGCCCCTATGCCAACCGCGACTACCGCACCGTCAACCCGGAATACGGCACGCTGGAGGACTTTCTGTTCCTCGTGGAGGAGATCCACCGCCGGGGCATGAAATGCATCATCGATGTGGTGTATAACCACACCTCCCCCGATGCCACGCTGGTAACGGAGCACCCGGAATACTTTTACACCCGGGCCGACGGCACCCGCGGCAATAAGGTGGGCGACTGGACCGACGTCGTCGATCTGGACTACGAAAACCGGGCGCTGTGGCAGTATCAAATCGAAACGCTGTGCTACTGGGCGCAGTTCGTCGATGGCTTCCGCTGTGATGTGGCCAGTACCGTTCCGGTGGAATTCTGGCGGGAGGCCCGCCGTGCCGTAGAGGCGGTGCGTCCCGGTGCCGTTTGGCTGGGCGAAAGCGTCCACCTGGCGCATATACAGGCGTTCCGTTCGCTGGGGCATTACGCTGCCACCGATACCGAGCTTTTCACCGCCTTTGACATCCTGTACCCCTACGACCTGTGGCCGCTGTATGAGGGCGTGACCGAGGGGCGGCTGCCCCTTTCCCGCTGGTTTGATGCCGTGGATTATCAGGAGGTCAGCTTTGACAGCCACTACAATAAGCTGCGCTGCCTGGAAAACCACGATACCGCCCGGGCGGCGGCACGCTTCCCGCAGGAAAAGCAGCTGCTGGCCTGGACGGCGCTATGCTACTTTATGAAGGGCACCACCCTGCTGTATGCCGGCCAGGAGGTCTGCGCCGCCCACACCCCCTCCCTTTTTGAAAAGGAGCCGATCGACTGGCAGGGCGGGCGGGATATCAGTCCCTATCTTGCCCGGCTTGCCGCCATAAAAAAGGCGCTGCCCACCGATGCGCTGTTCCGCATCACCGCCGATGATGCCTGCGGCATCGTGACCGCCCACTACACTGCCCCCGATGCCTGTGCGGTCGGCGTTTTCCCGCTGGCGGGGCAGGGCGGCACCGCGGCAGTCCCCCTGCCGGACGGCCCCTACACCGACGCCCTTTCCGGGCAGTCCGTCACGGTGGCGGGGGGCCTTCTCCCCGTCGGCGACTGTCCCCTTATCCTTCTGCCTTGAGCTGCCCCTCGGGCGCAGCCCGCCCCGGCTTCGCCGGGGCTGCCGCAGGCTTCGCCTGCGGCCGGCCGCCTGCGGCGGCCGGGGCTGCGCCCGTAGTCCCTCCCCCTTTGGGGGCTTCCCCGGGGCGCGCAAAGGCTCCCCCTTGCCCGGCAGGGCAAGGGGGAGCCTTTTTCTTTCTTACAGCAGATAAAACAGGTAGCTGGCCACACTCAAAACGATCAGCACCGCCAGAATGAGCGCCACAATACGCTTAAACTTGTCCATTTCGTCCTCCTTCTTACGCCGTCACCAGCACGATCTCCCCGTCCTTTTCCTCCGCATGGATCAGCGCAGGCGGCTGTTCGGGGCAGCCCGCCAGCAGCGTGCAGATGGGGTCCTCCACCCGGCGCCGCAGCACATTCCGCAGGTCCCGCGCGCCGCTTTTGTGGCCGTAGGCCTCGGCGGCCGCCAGCCGCAGCACGCCCTCGTCCCAGCCGAACTTGATCTCCCGTTCGGCCAGTCCCTGCCGCAGCTCCTCCAGCATCAGCCGGGCGATCTTCTGCATATCCTCCTCGGTCAGCGGGCGGAACACCACCACTTCATCCACCCGGGCGATGAACTCCGGCCGCAGGAACTGCCGCAGCGAAGTCTCCGCCTTCTCCCGGGCGTCGTCGTAGCGGGTCTTATCGAAGCCCAGAGCGCTTCCCTGCCGTTCACTGCCGGCGTTACTGGTCATGATGATAATGGTGTTCTCGAAGGAAATTTGCCGCCCCTGTGCATCGGTGATGCGCCCCTCGTCCAGAATTTGCAGCAGGATGTTCATTACATCGGGGTGCGCCTTCTCTATCTCATCAAACAGCACGATGGAATAGGGACGCCGCCGCACCTTCTCGGTCAGCTGGCCCGCCTCATCATAGCCCACATAGCCGGGGGGCGAACCGATGATGCGGGAAACGGAGTGCTTTTCCATAAATTCCGACATATCCAGCCGGATCAGCGGCTCCACGTTGTCAAACAGCTCCTCGGAAAGCACCTTCACCAGCTCGGTCTTGCCCACGCCGGTGGGCCCCACAAAGATGAAGGAGGCCGGGCGTTTTTTGGCGGAAAGCCGGATACGGCTGCGGCGCACGGCGGCAGCCACGGCGTTTACCGCCTCGTCCTGCCCGATGATGCGCTTTTTCAGGCCGGTTTCCAGATCGGCCACCTTTTGCAGCTCGCTTTCCTTCACCTTGCTGGCGGGCACGCCGCTCCACAGCTCTATCACCTTGGCCAGGTGGTCCTCGGTCACGGGGCTGTTGAAGGCTGCGTCATGCAGGGCGTCCATGCCCTCCTCCAGCCGCGCGATCTCGCTTTTCAGCTCCGCCATGCGCTGATAGTCGATCTCCGCCCCCTCCTCGGGGTTGATGACGTCGCTTAACAGGCGCTGCTTCTGCTCCCGCTCGGCGGCCAACTTATCATATTCGGTCTGTGCCGCACATTCCAGCGAAGCGGTGGAGCAGGCCTCATCCAGCAGGTCTATCGCCTTATCGGGCAGGAACCGGTCCAGAATGTAGCGCTCCGAAAGCACCACGGCACGCTCCACCATAAAGTCGCTTACCTTTACCCGGTGGTAGTCCTCGTAATATTTTTTGATGCCCCGCAGCACGGCGATGGTATCCTCGATGGTGGGCTCGCCCACCTTTACCGCCTGGAAGCGCCGTTCCAGCGCCGCATCCTTTTCGATGTTCTTGCGGTATTCATTGAAGGTGGTGGCGCCGATGACCTGGATTTCCCCGCGGGAAAGTGCGGGCTTGAGGATATTGGCGGCGTTCATGCTGCCCTCGCTGTCGCCCACACCCACCAGCGTATGCACCTCATCGATGAACAGGATGACGTTGCCGTGCTTTTTGACGTCCTCCACCAGCCCCTTTACCCGGCTTTCAAACTGCCCGCGGAACTGCGTGCCGGCCACCAGTCCGGTCAGATCCAGCATATACACTTCCTTTTGGGCGATCTTGGCGGGCACCTTGCCCTCCACGATGCGCTGGGCGATGCCCTCGGCGATAGCGGTTTTGCCCACGCCCGGTTCACCGATCAGGCAGGGGTTATTCTTGGTGCGGCGGTTCAGAATCTGCACCACCCGGTAGATCTCCTTTTCCCGCCCGATGATGGCATCCATCCTGCCCTCACGGGCCTTGCGGGTCAGGTTCTCGCAGTAGTTTTCCAGATATTTATACTTGGGGGCGCCCTTTTCCGGCTTTTCGCTGCGGGGATTTTTGGGAGGCGCCTCGGTGCCCTCCTCCTGCTCCCGGTTCATCAGCCCGCCGAACAGGTTCTGCATAAAGGGGAACGGCATGGCGCCGCCTTTTTCAAAGCCGTCCTCGCCGTCCTCCGCCATTTCGCCCATGACCTCCATCATCTGGTCGCTTACCTTATCCAGGTCCTCCTCGGAGAGCCCCATCTTTTTCATCAGGTCATCCACGGGCTTGAGCCCCAGCTCCTTGGCGCACTTCAGGCACAGCCCCTCGCTGACGGTCTGTCCGTTTTCCATCCGGGTCATATAAATGACCGCCAACCGCTTTTTACAGCGGGAGCAAAGCATATTGTTTTTATCCATCTTGTCGTTCCACTTCCTTTCGTGGGGAGATCGCTTCATTTTGTCACGGGGCAAAGCCCTATATTGTTATGCCCGTTCCCGGGCAGGATTTACACGGGAAATTCAAACTGCACAAACCAGTTGAGCAGCGTCGATTTCTGCACCACGGCGGTATTCAGCCAGCTCCAGCCGTTTTCGCTGAAGGTGATGAGCACCGTTACCGCCATGCCGATGAGATAGCAGAGAAGGAAGGCCTCCGCTGCGCCCAGTACGCCGCCCAGCAGACGGTTCACCCCGCCCACCACCGGCACCCGGTTGACGTTGCGGGTCAGCCTGGCCAGCGCCTTTACGATCACCATTGCCAGCAAAAATATGATGAGAAACGCCACCATGGTTAATAGCGCCACCATCACCGTCCGCAGGGCATCCCCCGCCGATGTGATAATGGTATTGGTCGGGTCGATGCGGTCGAGAAGCTCCACAAAGGTTTGCAGCTTCTGCTGCAGGGCGTCGCTGACCGCCGTTTGCAGCTTTTCGGCCAGGAAGCCGTCATACACCCATGCGGCCGCCCTGCCGGAAAGCAGCGCCGCCACGATGCAGGATGCCGCCAGCCCCAGCAAATGGATAAACGAGCTGACGAAGCCCCGGCCCACCGACCGTATCACAACAAACAGGATCAGTGCGATCAGCGCAAGATCCCAGATCAATGAAGGGGTAAAAATGTCTTTCATTCTCCCGCCCTCCTTTCTTTTTCGTCCGGTTTTCCGCTCTCCTTCGGGCGCAGCCTCCGCCCCACTCGTGCTGACCCTTGCGGGCAGCCCTCGCCGCTGCGGCTGCGCCCTCCGCGGGTCCTCCGTCACAGCCGCCGGTGGGTCAGGCCCTCCTCGGTGATACAGTAGTACCCGTTCTGCCACGCCGCCAGCCGCTGGATGCCCGCTTCCTCCCTGTCCTTTACCTCGGCCAGGGCCGCATCGCCCAGCAGCAGCGTCTTTTCGGTCAAAATCAGCACCCGGTTCTTTTCGGCCTGCAGCATCAGTACCCGTTCCGCCACCGTAAGGCTGCCCGCCTCGTTCAGGGCGGCATCGTAGGCCGTCACCGTCACCCCAGCCGCCTCCCGGCTGTCGCCGCAGGCGGTGTACAGCTGCCCGCCGCTGCCTATGGCAATCGCCTGCGGCGTTTCGGCAAAGCGAGTTTCCTGCAGCACCGTTCCCTCGGCGGAAAGCACCCTCGCCCCGCGGTCGGTCACGGCCAGCAGGTCGTCGCCGCACCATTGCAGCTTCCATAGCACCTCGTCCGCAAAGTCCAAAGAGACCGCCGGCTGCCGCCCGGTCATATCGTGCAGCTTAACGGCGCAGCCCAGCGCCCCGCCGCCGGAGGTCACACCCCCTGCGGCCAGCCGGGTCCCCTTGCTGTCCAGCGCCAGCACCGTCAGGTAGCAGTCGCCGCTTTCCAAGAGGAAAATCTCCTCGCCGCGGGCATTGTAGGCGGTCACAACGGAAAGCCCGCTGCCGCCCCGCCGGGAAAGCGCCATGGTGCCCTTATCATTCAGCGTGCCGCCCAGCAGGATGCCGGTGCCGGTGCCGCTTTGCAATATCTTGGTTTTATTGGTCAGCATCCAGTCGGTACCACCCACGTCGTAGGTCAGCAGCCGCCCGCCGGAATAAACGCTGACCGGCCGGTTGTAGCTGTGGGGGAATTCCCCGGTGATGACCCCGCTGCTGTTTAGGAGGGTCACGCTGCCCTCGCTGCACAGGGCCACGCCGCCCTTTACCCCGATGAGCTGCCGGGTCTCCTGGCGGTTGAGCGCCACAGGAAAGCCCTTGCCGCCCCGCAGCGATGCCGCAAGGTTCGTCAGGTGGCTATCCCACCCCAGCTGCCGCCCCGCAAAAACGGTGATGCCGATGACGGCGACCACCGCCAGCAGGACCGCCAGTCTTCGGGTGCGGCGCCAGTTTTTTTTACGGCGGCGCCGGCGGCGCGCTTGTTCAAATTCGGTCAGCTCGCTCACAGGCCCGCCTCCTTTTTGTCGTAAAATACCTGCTCGAGATAAAGCCCGCAGGCGGGGGCGGTTTTGCCGGCATCCTCCCGGCGCTCCCCCCGCAGGATGGCTTCCATCTCCTCGGGCGAACGCCTGCCCTGCCCGATCTCCAACAGCGTCCCGGCGATGATGCGCACCATATTGTACAGAAAGCCGTCCCCCGTCACCGTCAGGTGTATCTCATCCCCAATGGGGGTCACGGCACATTCGGTCAGGGTACGCACCCGTTCCTCGGGGGGAATTTTTCCGCCCGAAGCGCAAAACGCCGAAAAATTGTGGGTGCCCAGCAGCCGCTTCGCCGCCCGGTCCATCGCTTCGGCATCTACGGGGCGGGGCAGCTGTACCGCCAGCCCCTCCCGGAAGGGGTCTCTGGTTTCGCTTTGGTACCAGCGGTAGCGGTAGCGCTTGGCGGCGGCATCGTACCTCGGGTGGAAGTCCTCTCCCACCGCCTCGCAGGCCGTCACCGCAATATCCCGGGGCAGGTTCACGTTCAGCGCCCGCAGCAGTGCCTCCGGCGGGATGCAGCACCCCGCACATTTCAGCGCCGCCACAAAGCCGACGGCGTGCACGCCGCTGTCGGTGCGGGAGCAGCCGGTCAGCTCACCGCGCCGGCCGAACAGCCTTTCCACGGCGTCCTGCACCGTCCCGCAGACGGTCGCGACGCCCGGCTGCACCTGCCAGCCGCAGTAGTCGGTCCCCCGCCAGCGCAGGGTCAGTTTGTATCGCATGGGGGAACCTCCTTTCCGGCGAATTCGGGGCGGGCTTCCCTGCCGGTTACTGCACGGGGGCAGTCCCGGCGCCCCGCCGCGCCGACGCAGTCGGCGCCCGGCGGGCGGCGCAGCCGCCCGCCGACCGGCGCGAAGCGCCGGGGGCGGGGCGCCGCACCCTGCGGGCTATGCCCTCTCATCCGAATGCTATCACAAAATTATTACCAAATCGTTGGCAAGAAATTAACATATTTGTTCAGCAGGATCACCCCGGCAAAAACCGCCGCAGTGATGACGCCGGAAACAACATCCCGGCCGGAAAGATGCATCTGCTTCATCCGGGTACGGCCCTCGCCGCCGTGGTAGCAGCGGCATTCCATCGCCAGTGCCAGCTCATCCGCCCGGCGGAACGCCGAAACGAACAGCGGGATGAGGATGGGCAAAAGCGCCTTGGCCCGCTGCATCACGCCGCCGCTTTCCAGGTCTGCGCCTCTTGCCTTCTGGGCGGACATGATCTTATCGGTTTCCTCGATGAGGGTGGGGATAAAGCGCAGCGCAATGGTCATCATCATGGCCAGCTCATGCACCGGCAGCTTGATTTTTTTAAGCGGGGAAAGCAGCCGTTCGATGCCGTCGGTGAGGGCGATGGGAGAGGTGGTGTAGGTCAGCAGCGAGGTGCCCGCAATCAGGCACAGAATTCTGACCGACATGAATACCGCCGTCTCGATGCCCTCCTTGGTGATCTTGAGGAACTTCCACTGCCACAGGGGGTCGCCGGTGGAAAGGAACAGGTTCAGCACCGCCGTAAAAATGACGATGGGAACCACCGGCCTCATCGATTTCCAGATCATCGAAACGGGGATGCGGCTGATGAGATAGGCCGCAAAGCCGAAAAGAACGCCCAGCAGCAGCCCCCACATATTATCCGCCACAAACAGCATGACGATATAGAGGATGGAAAGGATGATTTTGGTCCGGGGATCCATCCTGTGGATGGCACTCTGCCCGGGGAAATACTGTCCGATGGTGATATCGCGGATCATCGGGCGGCACCCCCTTTCACGGCGGTGAGGATGGCGGCAGCCGCCCCCTCCACGGTGTAGATATTTTCCGGCACAGGGCAGCCGGCGGCCCGCAGCCCGGCAAATACCCGGCTGATCTGCGGCACGGCAAGGCCCATGGCGGTCAGCTCCTCCACCCGGCCGAAGATGCTTTCCACGGTATCGTACATGGCAGGGCGCCCCTCGGCGATCACCAGCACCTTTTTGGCGTACTGGGCGATGTCCTCCATGCTGTGGCTCACCAGCAGCACGGTATTTTTGCGCTCCTCGTGGTATTCCCGTATCTCACCCAAGATGGTATCCCGGCCGCGGGGGTCCAGTCCCGCCGTCGGTTCATCCAGGATAAGCACCTTGGGGTCCATGGCCAGCACCCCGGCGATGGCCACCCGGCGCTTCTGCCCGCCGGAAAGCTCGAAGGGGCTTTTTTCCATCATGTCCTCCGAAAGGCCCACAAAGCGCAGCGACTCCCGCACCCGCTTTTCCACCTCCTCGGGGGGCAGCCCCATATTGGTGGGGCCGAAGGCCACATCCGCCGCCACCGTTTCGCCGAACAGCTGGTATTCCGGGTACTGGAACACCAGCCCCACCTTGAAGCGGAAGCGCCGCAGGTCCTTTTTATCGGCCCACAGGTCCTCGCCGTCAATGTAGACCTTGCCCTCGGTGGGGGGCAGCAGGCCATTCAGGTGCTGGATGAAGGTGGATTTGCCGGAGCCGGTATGCCCGATGATGCCGGCAAACTCCCCCTCCTCTATTTCGATGTTGAAATCCCGCAGGGCGGCCCGTTCATAGGGGGTCCCCTGCGAATAGATATGCGTTAAATGCTCGGTTTTGATGATTGACATCGGCACGGTTCCTCTCTTAACGGGTCAGCAGGGCTTCAAGCGCCGCTACGCACTCCTGCTCGTCTATGATATCGGCCTGCACCGGCAGACCGGCTTCCTTCAGTATTGTCATCAGCTCGGTGGTCTGGGGGACATCCAGCCCCACCTGCCGCAGCTCGGTCACATGGCTGAACACCCGACGGGGGGTATCGTCCATCAGCACCCGGCCGTCATCCATCACGATGACGCGGTCGCATTCGGCGGCCTCCTCCATGTAGTGGGTGATCAGCACCACGGTGATGCCCTTTTCCCGGTTTAATTGCCGCAGCACCTTCATCACCTCGCGGCGGCCGCGGGGGTCCAGCATAGCGGTGGGCTCATCCAGCAGGATGCACCGGGGCTGCATGGCAATAATGCCCGCTATGGCGACCCGCTGCTTCTGCCCGCCGGAGAGCTGGTGGGGGGCGCTTTCGCGGTATTCGTACATTCCCACGGCCTTCAGCGCTTCATCCACCCGGCGCCGGATCTCGGCAGGCTCCACCCCCAGGTTCTCCGGGGCGAAGGCCACATCCTCCTCCACCACCGTCGCCACGATCTGGTTATCGGGGTTCTGGAACACCATGCCGGCGCACTGGCGGATCTCAAACAGCTTGTCCTCGTCCTTGGTATTCATGCCGTCCACGGTGACGGTGCCGGTGCGGGGCAGCAGCACGGCGTTGCAGTGCTTGGCAAAGGTGGACTTGCCGGAGCCGTTATGCCCCAGCACCGCCACAAATTCGCCCTCCCCGATGGTGAGGCTCACGTCCTCCAGCACCAGCGGCAGTCCGGTCTCCTCCTCATAGCTGAAGGAGATATGCTCGGTTTCTATCAGCTTTTTCAAATTGCGTTCCTCGCTTTTTTCGTAGTCTTTGGCTGCGGCGGCAGCCCCCTGCCCGCCGCGGGAACCGGGCCGCAGGCCCGGCGGTGCAAAGCACCGCCGGAGCGGGCTTCGCCCGCTTGCCCGCCGCCGCAGGCGGCGGGCGGCCTGCGGCCCGCCCTGCCCCTTTTTTAGTCCCTGCTGTGCCACACGGCGGTGGAGCCGCAGGGCAGGGGGCAGCCGGTGGCGGTTACCGGCAGCCCGATCTCGGAGGAGAAGGTAGTGCCCTTCCCCGCAAAGCGGCGGCTGACGGTGGTGTTCAGAATATACTCCATCACGCTGGGGCTCAAGCCCGTGGTGTAGGAATTGATGGCAAAAAACAGCGGGTTTTCGGTAAGCACCCCGGCGCACAGCTTTACCAGATCGTACACCGAGTCCTCCAGCTTCCACACCTCGCCGCCCGGCCCCCGGCCGTAGCTCGGCGGGTCCATGATGACCCCGTCATACAGGCTGCCCCGGCGGATCTCCCGCTCCACAAACTTCTGGCAGTCGTCCACGATCCACCGGATGGGCTTTTCCGCAAGCCCCGAAAGCTGCTGGTTTTCCCGTGCCCACGCCACCATGCCTTTACTGGCATCCACATGGCAGACGGAAGCCCCCGCTGCGGCACAGGCCAGCGTGGCGCCGCCGGTATAGGCAAACAGGTTCAGCACCCGGATGGGCCGCCCGGCCGTTTCGATCTTCTCCCGGAAGAAATCCCAGTTGACGGCCTGCTCCGGGAACAGCCCGGTGTGCTTAAAGCCGGTGGGGCTGATCTTAAAGCGCAGGTCCCGGTAGCGGATGGTCCAGAATTCCGGGTGGCTGCGGTAGATCTGCCAGCTGCCGCCCCCTGCGGAGGACCGGTTATATCGGGCATCGGCTTTTTGCCACACCGGGCCCTTTTCCGGCTTCCAGATGACCTGCGGGTCGGGCCGGATGAGCAGGGTATTCCCCCAACGCTCCAGCTTTTCTCCGCTGCTGGTATCCAGTATCTCAAAATCCTGCCACTGGTCTGCGATACGCATGGTTTTTCTCACTTTCTGTCTTTCGTGGTTTCGTTCCGCCTGCGGCGGGGATATTTGGTGAAGGTTTGTTATCGCCTATCGGCGGATGGACATGACATAGACTGTTATCACCTATCGGCGGATGGACATGACATAGACTGTTATCACCTATCGGCGACGCAAGTTTTACAAAAGATTTTAATCTGTACGCCTGCCGCCGGGGCGTTACTTTTCTATGAAGAAAAGTAACCAAAAGTCATTCAGGGCTGCGCCCTAAAGACCCTGTCGCCCTGCTGCGCTGGATACGGATTTAGATTTTTCGGCTACGAAAAAACTAAATCCGTACTGCACGCAGATGGGCTTAAAAAGAGCCTGCGGCGCATTTTTATCGCCGCTGCGCTGGAGCGCAGAACGGCGAACCACCACCCCTGTC
>SFFJ01000033.1 GCA_004557855.1 Oscillospiraceae bacterium | reverse complement strand
GTCCCATGCTTCGGACTACCAGGGGGTTGACAAGCAAATTTTTGCAAAAAGGAGGCCCATTATGGCACGAGAAAAAGACGGCTACCGGCATTATTGCGAGTTCTGCAATGTGTCCACGTTGGACACGACCTAGGAGGTGAACCCAATGACCCTACTTAATGCCCTACAGGCACGAACAGCCAGATACCCTTATTTGGCACGGAGCGCATGGCTGGCCACAATTACACCCGGCCCGTATGAAAGCTGCTTTGTGCAGCCAACTGATACCCCAGACGGTTGCCTGCTTATAAGCAATCAGACCGGCCGTATTGCCCACTGGAACCCCACTGAAGCCGACCTGCTGGCCGATGACTGGGAGGTATGCACAGGCATTATGCCTTTGTCAAATACGCAGTAATGGCAGCGCTGGTCATCCCCTCGGCAATGGCTTCTATTGCCGACAGAGAATAGTCCCGCACTGTGGACAGCCCTTTTTTCAGCTTGCCCCAACGAGCTTCATCTCTGATTTTATCGGCAAACTGGTGTCCTTCATACAGCACATCATTTATGCTGCAATAGTAAACAAACCCATTTGTCCACTTTGCTGTCATATCAATCATGCCTGCCTGATCAAGATTTTGCAGCGCATAAAAAACTTCTGCCTTATCGTATTTCGGCACCAGCGCGCAGACTTCTTCCAAGTCAAGGTAGTCTTTGGCAACCGTGTTCTCATCGATTACATAAAAGCGCTGGCCATCTTCCAGCGCTAACAAGGTATCACGCAGACAGTCCATATTCAAACGCATAGACACACATCCTTTCTGCCCCTATTCTACCACGGCAGAAAGGAACCGGCAAACATTTCCACATTAAGCACACCCCAAAGGAGGATCAACATGGCAAGAGAAAAAGACGGCTACCGGGATGCGTTAGAGCGTATCCGCAGCCAGGCAGCGGGAGAGTTGGTCACGGTGGCCGAGGCCGCCCGCATCGTTTACGGTCCCGATGACACCCGCGGTAAGCGGAAAGTCTGCCAGCAGTTCACCGGCTGGATCGGCGGCGACCACGGCAAGCGCATCCCGGCCACCGCACTGGCAAGACAGATCTGCTGAACTTGAAAGGAGAATTTTATGCCCACAAACAAAGAGGCCGCCCGGGTGTTGGCGCACCCGAACGGCCAGAGATGTGAACTCACGCAAATCCACAACCATATTTTACTGCATGCCGTGCGTTTTGGCAAGGTCTTTTGCAAGACCTGCGCGGTGATGCTGGCCCTGCTGGGGCTGGCCGCGCTGGCAGCCTTGCCCACGGCCACCGTCTCGGCGGTGCTGACGCTGATCGGTGCCATCGCCGCCCTGAACTGGGTCTGCGGCGCATGGTTTACTTTATGCGAAATGGAGGGAGTATTGCATGGATAAGTTGATTTTTACCACCGGCAATGACAGCCGCGAGTGCGGCACGATTCTCCGCATCAAACCGCGGGCGGCTGTGTGCATTACGGACCTGATGCGGCGTACCGGCAAATCTGCAGCCGAGATCGCATCGGACATGATCGAATTTGCCTACAAACATAGCGAGGTGAAATGATGATGACACCCGGCTATATCCGTTTTCAGTTTTAGAACAGCACCCCCGGCCGATTTCTGGATTTTACCACGGCCGTCTGCCAGGTGTTGGATTCTGACGCACCCGACCGGCTGAGCCAGATCGGCGCGCTGCGGGAGGCCATGGATGACGGTGCCCGCCGTCATCTCCAACATATTTTGGAGGTGGACACTAACGATGACTGATTCCACCCTGCATGCTGCCTATGATAACCCGTTTCCGCCGGAGGACGATGCCCCGCTGGGGCTGACGGCGGACGGCGAGCCCTACTACGAGGGGGAGGAGATCGTGGAGCTGGACGGCGGCATCTACCGCTACGATGGCCTGGACGCCGACACGATCCTGTCCGCGCTGGACGTTCCCATTTTCACTGCAACTAAGGAGATTTGATATGCCTGAAATTACTACCCAGCACATCCATTGGAAACGTGCTTTTAATCCCGACTGGTTCGGCGGCTGGTGCCTGCCGGACGGCAAGGACATGGTGCTGACTATCGCATCGGTGGATCAGGAACTGGTCACCGGCGAGAAAGGCAGCCAGGAAATGTGCCTGGTGATCCGCTGGAAAGAGGATGCCAAGCCGCTGATCTGCAACAAAACCAACGCCAAAACCATCGAGAAACTGGCCGGCAGCAGCTTCATGGACGAATGGGTGGGCCTGCCGGTACAGCTGTACTTTGATCCCACCGTGAAGTTTGGCAAGGAACGCGTGGGCGGCGTCCGCATCCGGCCCCGCCGCCCGGTTGCCGCTCCGGCCCCGGCCCCGCTGGTCTGTGCCGACTGCGGGAAGATCATCCACTCGGACGCCATCGGCACGCAAATATGGCCCGCTGCCAAAGTGGCCGAAGCATCCCGCAAGAAATATGGAGTGGCCCTGTGCTGGCCTTGTGTAACGAAACGTAAGGAGGCGGAGGACCATGGCGCGGGAGTTCAGGCTGACGGAGAGTAACTATCACAGCCCGGCTGCCCGGCGGCGGTGGTTCTCCAGCAGCGATGTCAAGTCGGCCAAACGTTGTGAAGCTGCCTGGCTGGCCGGATACCGCCGCAAGGCCCCGCGCTCCGGCAACAAAACGGCGTTCGCGTTCGGCCATCTGTTCGAGAACGCGCTGACGCTGTCCTCTGCCGAGTTTGAGCGCTACCTGGCTGCTCACCCGGAACTGCTGAGCAGCCGGGGGACAACCAAAGGCCAGCTGAAAGCCGAGTTTGCCGCGGCCCCGGAACTGGCCACCGCCGTGCGCCGCAGCCCCTACCTGTACGGTATCGTGCGCCGCTGCCGCAAGCAGGTGATCCTGACCGGCACGCTGTACGGTCTGCACATGCGGGTAATGATGGACCTGGTGGACAAGGACGGCAGCATCTACGATATTAAAACAGCGCGGGACTTCCGGCCGCAGTACGACCCGGTGCGGGAGGAATCGCTGGACTGGTGGGCGAACTGGAATTATCCCATGCAGCTGTACATCTACCGCGAGATTGCCGCCCAGAACGGCATTGCTGCGCCCCGGGTGGGGCTGATCGCTGCCAGCAAAGCAGACGGCGATGTGCAGGCCATCGTGTTCGGCTCTGAGATCATGGACGCCGCTGCCGCCGACACCGCCTATACCATGCAGCGCATGAAAGAAATTCTGGCCGGGGACGAGCCCCAGGCCTGCGGGCACTGTCCGTGGTGCCTGCAGCACAAAAAAATTACTGCTTTTGAGGAGATCTGAATATGTTGAATCTTGTTGCCATTATGGGCCGCTTGGCCCGTGACCCGGAACTGCGCCAGACTGCGACCGGCAAAAACGTTGCGTCTTTCCGCATCGCCTGCGACCGCGGCCGCAAAGATGCCAACGGCCAGAGCCAGGCCGACTGGATCGATGTGGTGGCCTGGGACCGCACGGCTGAGTTCGTCTGCAAATATTTCCAAAAGGGTTCTCTGATCGTGGTGGACGGTCGTCTGCAGACCCGTACCTACCAGGACAAGACCGGCGCAAACCGCACGGCGGTTGAGGTCGTGGCCAACAACCTGAACTTTGCCGGGCCGAAATCTGCCGGCACCCAGGCCGAGACGCGGGAACCGGATGTGACGCCGCCGGCACCGGACTATGAACCGATCGCCGATACCGGCGATCTGCCGTTCTGATGCCGCGCTATCTGCCCCGCCGCCCCATGAACCGCCTCCATGCACCCGGCGAGCGGGTGCCCCATACCGGCCTGCCGCCGGAGGTGTTTGCCCGCATTGTGGAAGCTGTGCCCATGCGGGCGGCTGCCGAGCGCTATGGTCTGCACCCGGACCGCCACGGACTGTGCTGCTGCCCGTTCCATAACGAAAAGACCCCCAGCTTCAAGATCTACCCCGGCACCGAGGGATTTTACTGCTTCGGCTGCGGGGAGGGCGGGGACGTGGTGACCTTTGTGGAAAAGCTGCTGAGACTGAAGCCCATCCCCGCCGCCAGGCGGCTGGATGCAGACTTTTCCCTGGGCCTGTTGGATGCCCCGGCCCCGGATGCGGAAGAAGTCACCGCATGGCAGCAGCGCAAAGCCCAGAGGGAAGCCGCTGCGGCCCGGCAGGAGCAGCTGCTTTGGACGGTGACCCAGGCACTGAAGCGCATCCACGACCTGCCGCCTCCGCGTCCCGGCGCCCACGACTACGCCGCCCGCTATGCGCTGGAGCAGGCCAACGAAGAATATCTGCAATATATGAAAGAGGAGCTCTATGAACGCAAGGAGGTGCTGCCCACTTGGACTATACCAAAGAGGACTACTTAGAAACCGACAAGCCCTTTGCCGAACTGTTTGCCGTAAAAAATCCCTTCGACCAAAAACGCTTGCTGGAGAAGATGGCGATTGCTGCCAAAGCGGTTGGCGTTTCCAACTTTAAAAGCCTGTACGCCGCCTACTGCGAAAGCCAGCGCGGGGCCTTAGTTCCGGAGGATAACCTGACCTGTGCCGACGGCCAACCCCAGGAGCTGAACTGCGGCGATTGGCGCTGCGATGAATACGGCGTGCGCCGGGGGCAGGGGATGTACGAAACCGTGGCCTGCCAGAACCCTGTGACGATTTCCCGCCGGTTCGTGAATATTGACACCGGCGCCGAAAAGGTGGAGCTGGCCTTTCGCAAGGACGGGCACTGGCGCAAACTCATCATCGCCTGCAGCCAGTATGCCAACCCGCTGGAGCTGATGAAGCTGGCTGATGTAGGCATGGGCATTAACAAGCGGATGGCGGTGGATTTAAGCGACTACCTGACCGACCTGTACGGCCTGAACGATGGCCGCTTGCCGGTCAGCAAATCGGTGGGGCGGCTGGGATGGGTCAGCGACAGCCTGTTCAGCCCCTATGTGGACGGGCTGGTGTATGACGGCGGGCCGGAGTATGCGGCCATCTTCAACGCCACCCGCCCCGCCGGAACCTATCTGCAATGGAAAGCTGCCGCCGCGGCCTTCCGGCTGGAAAGCTACGCCGCCCGCATCGTGCTGGCCGCCAGCTTTGCCAGCGTGCTGGTCAAACCGCTGGGGGTGCTGCCGTTCTTTGTACACCTGTGGGGCGTGGATTCCTCCACCGGCAAGACCGTGGCCCTGATGGCTGCAGCCTCGGTGTGGGCCTGCCCCGAGATGGGCAAGTACATCAAAACCTTTGACGGCACCGATGTGGGCTATGAGCGCACCGCTGCCTTTCTGAACAGCCTGCCCATGTGCATTGACGAGCTGCAGCTTGCCAAAAACAGCCGGGGCCAGGTGGTGTTCAACGTCTACCGGCTCAGCCAGGGTGCGGGACGCATCCGGGGCAACAAGATGGGCGGCGTGGACATCACCCCCACCTGGGCCAACGCCATGATCACCACCGGCGAGACCCCCATCAACACGCTGGGGGCCGGTGCAGGCGCGGTGAACCGCGTCATCGAGATCGAATGTACCAGCGCCCACAAGGTGGTGGGCAACGGCCACGCCGCAGCCCAGGCGTTTAGGCGCAGCTACGGCCATGCCGGGCGGGATTTTGTGGAGCATTTACTAAACCCCGGCGCGGTGGACTACGCCAAAAAGCTCTATAACGCCGCCTTTGCCCAGCTGAACCGCGCCGAAACCACCGACAAACAGGCCATGGCCGCCGCCCTGATCGTGACCGCCGACCAGCTGGCCACCGAGTGGATCTTTAAAGACGGCCAATGCCTGACCTCGGCTGACCTGGGGCAGTTCCTGGCCAGCCGGGCCGCGGTGTCGCTGGGTGCCCGCGGGTACGACTACATGTGCGACTGGGTGGCCCAGAACGTCAACCGCCTGCGTCCCGATGTAGAGCAGGGCGATGTCTACGGCGTGCTGGACGGCGACTGGGTGTATATCATCAACTCGGTATTCCGCCGGGTGGCCGATGAAGCCGGCTACAACCCCACGGCACTGCTCAGCTACCTGAAAGGGGAGAAGCTGATCAAGACCAGCGGCGGCAAAACCACCGTCACTAAGCGGATGGGCGGCAGCGTCATGCGCTGCGTATGCCTGCATCTGCCCCATGAATCTGAACAGGCAACGATAGAATGTACAGATTTTACCCCGCTGTAGCCCCATGAAACACCTTGTCCCGCCAGAGGTGTTACCCAATTAAAAACGCAGGAACGTCAAAAATAGGCAAGTGAAACACCGAAACACCTGTAACACACCATAAACACACTTTATATGGGTGGACACACAGAGTGGGAGAGAAAGCGGGGGGTGTTCTCCGCTATAAAGAGTTTGTGCAAAGTGGTGTTACAAGTGTTACACCCTCTATTTTTGCCTTAGCATCGTATAAATTCGGTAACACCACAGGGTGATACAAGGTGTTCGTGGTGTTACCTCTATTATAATAAGGAAGGAAGCTATCTTGGACAACGTCATCACCCTGCGCCCCTACCAGCAGGAATGTCTGGACACCATTGCCCAGCAGCCGTCAGGAGCGTATTTGTGCCGCCTGGCAACAGGCCTTGGCAAAACCGTTATCTTTACGCACTTGCCCCGCAAAGGGCGGATGCTGATTTTATCCCACCGGGAAGAACTGGTGCACCAGCCGCTGCGGTATTTTACCTGCCCCACCGGGGTGGAGCAGGGCAGCGAACATGCCCCGCCGGGGGCCGAGGTGGTCAGTGCCTCGGTGCAAAGCCTGGCCCGGCGGCTGAACCGCTACTGTCCCCGGGACTTCGACATCATCGTGGTGGATGAGGCCCATCACGCCGCCGCCAAAAGCTACCGCAAGGTGCTGGATTATTTTACCCCGCGGCTGCTGCTGGGCTTTACCGCCACCCCCAACCGCAGCGACCGCGCCCGCCTGGACGATGTGTTCAGCGAGATCATCTTCGACAAGGACCTGCGCTGGGGCATTAAACAGGGATACTTATGCGACATCGACTGCAAGCGGGTGGACATCGGCTACGATCTGCGGGGCATCCGCACCGCCCACGGCGATTATGCCCCCGGCGAGTTGGCCCAGGCCATGGAGGGCACCGCCGATGCCATTGCCGATGCCTACCGCCGCCTGGCCCACGGTGCCACCCTGATTTTTGCCGTCAGCGTGGCCCAGTGCCACGAGATTGCCCAGCGCATCCCCGGGGCCGAGGTCGTCACCGGCGAGACGCAGGACCGTGCGGGCATCATCGCCCGGTTTACGGCAGGGGAGATACCCTGCCTGGTCAACTGCATGGTATTCACCGAGGGCACCGACATTCCCCGGGTGGAAACGGTACTCATCGCCCGGCCCACCCAGTCCGACAGTCTGTACACCCAGATGGTGGGCCGCGGGCTCCGGCTATACCCCGGCAAGGCGAAGCTGACCCTCATCGACTGCGTGGGCGTCACCGGCAAGGCCAGCCTGTGCACCGCCCCCAGCCTGCTGGGCATCGACCTGAGCGATGTGCCCCCGGCCCGGCAAAAGGATGTGCAGGGGCTACTGTTCACCCTGCCCGGCAAGGCCGAGCGCGCAGCCGACTGCCCCCAAAGCTGGATCCGCAACATTACCACCGTCAACCTTTGGGCGGCCGAGCAGCGCTACAACACCCACGAGGTGAACTACTTCAAAATGCCGGACGGCGCCCTGGTCTGCGGACTGAAAGAGGGCAGGCGGCTGCGCATCCCGCCGCCGGATGACCTGGGCCGGGTACATCTGCCGGACGGTGCCGTTCTGCCTATGCAGGCCGCCCTGGACGGCGCCTACCGCACCCTGTGCAAGGAGCACGATGACGAGCGGTACATCTGGGACCTGGCCGTCCTGCGCCGCTGGGGCAGCAAACCCGCCAGCGACAAGCAGATGGCCCTGCTGCGCCGCCTGTGCAAAGGCAGGTACGAATTGCCCGAAGAACTGAACAAAATGCAGGCCAACGCCATGCTGAACCGCCTGCTGAACGGAGGACCCCATGCCGGAACAGAAAACCTTGCATTTTGATCTTTCCAAAGAGACCGGCCACCAGCAGGCGGTGATTGCCTGGGCGGCCCAGCCCACGGTGCGCCACCGCTGGCCGGAACTGGCGCTGCTGTACCATGTGGAGAACGAGCGCCAGTGCACCGCCGCCCAGGGTGCTGCCCGCAAGCGGATGGGCGTGAAAAAGGGCGTGCCGGATCTCTGCCTGCCGGTGCAGCGGGGCGGCTATGCCGGGCTGTACCTGGAAATGAAGCGTCCCGGCGGTCATGTGCGGGAAGAACAGCACTGGTGGCTGGAGCATCTGGATATGCAGGGCTACTGCACCGCCGTCTGCTATGGCTGGGAGCAGGCCCGCGACCGGCTGATTGCCTATATGGAGATGGATCGTGAACGCGAACATTGAGGAACTGGAACGCACCGCCGCGGCAGGCCACGCTCTGCCGGAGGGGCTGCGCCCGCCGGAGCAGCTGCTGTATTTAAGCCTGCGGGCTGTCTACCGGGATTTTTATGCCCACCAGCTGACCCGGGAACAGGCCCACCTGGAAAAGGATAAGATCCTGGCACAGTACCGGCTTTACGCCGCTATGCTGGACGATACCCACCGCCTGTGCGGCATTTTTGTGGACACCAACCGCAACACCGAGCCCCTGCGCCGCGCCTACTGCCTGGCGCAAGCCCGCGGTGCCGATGATGCCGAACTGCTGGCCCTGGCCTGCCAGATCGTCCAGGCCGCCACCGGGGATAAGACGATTGTGGGGAGGAACTGAGTTTTACTGATTGGTTTTGTATGTCATGAGAGAATCAAGCGCTGTGAACGTGAAAATCGTAATTAGGTCGATTGAATGTAGAATATCCGGCGATTCACCTATTTGATGAATGTGTACAGGCATCGAAAATTCATTTTCAAGGTCATCATTTAGTGGCGGAAAGTAATGCGTGTGGACACCGTATTTTTTGAAATGCAACTTTGTCCCATCATAGATTTCGCCAATTTCGTCACCAGAAAAAACATCCGCCCCAGTTGTATAGTAGGGGGATACATGAACATAACAATGTGTCCCATGTTCTGTTCGCAGCAGGAACATATCCTGCGAGGTCAGAAATAGGTTGTTGGCCTTTAGCTGTTCCTCAGTTGATCGGGGTCTGCCAAATGCGTTACTTTCCATGTGTACAAGCCTTAATGAACACGGCCCTGTGTTAAGCATAGGCGTAGATAAAGAATCACTGTGTTCTATAAACTTATCACGGTAATCACAAACACTGGCGTCAATTTGCCTGCCGTATCGGATAAAAGGCTTATATAAAAATGTGGCATGCTCTGGTAAGGAGGAAATGTTCTTTATGACCGAATGCAAGCAGCTTCCAAAACTTTTGGGCGTAATACCACGCTTGTCATCTTTTCCAATCTCTCCAATATAGAATCTTGTAAAATCGTTTAGAAATATTTTGGAGTACTTGAAAAAATCGGAGGCTTCAATTTGAAGCTTGTCGCTGACATCGTGATATTTTTCATGCGCGGTCAACGGAAAAAGCGGCCCCATTAAATGTAACTCTGTCAGAAATTGCCGCTCTTTCATCAGCATTGAAACGGCGTCAACTTTGTCTAAAAGCCCAATATAGCTTTTATAAACATATTCGAGCTTTGTGTAGTTCATATGGATTGAATCATTGTCAATAAACGCTTGATATTTATCATCAATTATTTCGCGCGGATTTTCCATTTTAAACACAACCTCAAGGAGAATTTTATGTACGAGAATTTGTGTGACGAATTACTATCTATTATACCAAATATATCGTGGGATGTGGAAGGGGTTGAGGCAATAAAACGAGCTGTTAAAATTTTGTCTTCACTGCAAGAGGAGGAAGCCCATGACCGATGATGAAAAGGTCCGCTGGCTGCGGCGGTACCGCGATGCGCTGCGGCTGGAGGATGAGCTGCGGCAGGAGCTGGAAGCCCAGCGCGCCCGGGCCTGCAAAACCACCGCCGCCCTGACCGGCATGCCGGGCGGAGGCGGGGACGGCCAGGCGCTGCCCCGCGCCGTGGAGAGTATTATCGCCGCGCAGCAGGAATTGCAGGCGCAGATCAACCTTTGCGGGGCTGTCCGGCGGGAGGTTGTCGCTGCCCTTGACCAGGTTGCCGATGAGCGTGACCACGAGATCCTGCGCAGGCGGTATCTGTTGGGGCAGACATACGAAAAAATTGCCGAAAAAATGAACTATTCTATACGCGCAATTATCTACAGGCATAATAAAGCAGTTGAAATGTTATCACTTTTACCCTATAATAGACTATAGATAAAAGTCTTGCGTATAGAGGAAGTGGTATATTATTTTGTCTGTCGAAAATATTTTGCACTTTCTATCAATCGTAGCTGATTTGGCAGGGATTATTGGTCTCATAATAACGATTATAACTCTGATAAACACCCAAAAAATTTCTGATGCCATGACTGTTCATAGTGAAAATCGCGCGTTTCGAGAAAATGGTATTCAGGATGCACAACGTCTTATGAGTTATGCAAATTCTATTCAAAAAGATGGCTTGTACACGCGAGAATTTTTATTCACCGTTCTCCAGCTTGTTGAATCCATCCAAATAAACTATCCCGCTCCAACCAAAAAAGTTAAGGGTGAGTTAAGCAAATTGGAAAAGGCATTAAACGAGTGCATTAATCATTTAGATGAACAACCTACCTATAACAAAGCAAAAATTGGTCATGACACAGCAAAACTTGCGATGAAAATAGAAAAGTTAGCAAAGGAGGCGCAGTCATAAATGACCCTTGAAGAATTTACGGCTAAGCTTCGTGATCTTATTCTTAGCATAATTAAGGCTACCATAGACAAGCGTGTAGTGTGGAAAAGTGCCAAAGAAGCTATGTTAGAAAAACATTCCTTCACAAGCACAACTGCATTCGAGAATTTTGTCTCTTATAACACTTCAAGTGGAAAAGATGTCGATTATAAGGTGAGCTATTTTTCTGATCTGGGAAAGGGTCAATACATTTTTCTTGTTTGCCTCTCCCGAAACGGAAAAGACAGGCAATTTGAGTTTTATTCCTACAAAGACAGTGAAATAAAACTTACTGAATACCCTACACAGTCTTTGCAATCTGAACTTTTCCGTTTATACAATGCGATTGTTTTCGGAGAAACTTTTGATTCAAAAGAATTTGATCTTGGAGACTTTTCATTGTAATTCACTATAATTTTTATTATAATAGTATCATCAAAAGCCGTAAGGAACGGGAAACCGCCTTGCGGCTTTTGTGTTTGCGGGGGACAGATGCGGAGCTGTCCATTGCGATTCCTCTTAGCAGCATGGGGCCTGCGCGGTGTGTCAGCCGCGTGGCTGTGTATAAGGCCCCAGCCCGGTTGAGATGCCGGGCATTTTTTGTAGGCGTAGCTTAACGCAAAGCAGCGGTCTCCAAAACCGCGAGATGAAGGTGAAAGTCCTTCCGCCTGTGCCATCTGCCCCGTCAGCCCGGAGAAGCTCACACACATCCTTTGCTTTCTCTTCCGTCTGTGTGCTGGCGGGGCGGCTATTGAAAATAACCACCGGGGGTGCCTATGGAGAAACGACCGACCGGCAATCCCCGGTATGCCAACGGGGCCCTGCGCCGCAAATACCGCGCCAGGCTGCGGGCCATGGGTGGAGAGTGCGGCATCTGCCACGGCAGGCTGGGGCCGATCCATTACGACGAGCCGTCCGATGCCGCGCATCCACTGTCCTTTGTCATTGATGAGATCAAACCTGTGTCGAAGTGGCGGCAGTTCGGATATGCTTCGCCCCGCGCTGCGGCCGAAGATTGGGGCAACTTGCAGCCTGCACATTACTTTTGCAACGCGCAAAAAGGCAACAAAACTGGCGTTTTCGGGGCAGATTCGGGGCAAAAAATCACGAAATCGCCCAAAATCAGCGACGGAAACTGGTAGGTGGGGAGGGTCCCCCGGGGCCCCCGGCGGCGACCTCGCCCCGTCCCAGCGCCGATTTACACACAGGGAGTTTTTGCATGAAGATGAAGAGCGTGACGGCCAGGGGCGACCGGCTGAAACAGCTAAAAGAACTGGCCAGGGTATTGGCAGAAAGCATTGACAGCTGCCTTGACCCCAAGGCGCTGCCGCCTTTGGCCAAACAGTACCGGGAGACCATCCGGGAAATTGAAGAAATCGAGGGAGCAAATAACCATGGCGACGAAGTCAGCGACATCCTTGGCGAGCGCGCCGCTGATGGGAAGCCAGGAGCCGTCCGAAAGGATCGCGCCTGAGTACCAGCGGTCGGACGGGCTGGACGCTGCCAAGCTGGTGCGGGTAGGCGGCACTGTGCTGGACCCCTGGCAGGGTGACGTACTGGACGACTGGATGGGGTTTACCCCGGCGGGCAAGTGGGCCGCGCCCACGGCAGGCGGCAGCGTACCGCGCCAGAACGGCAAAAGCCTGCTGATCCAGGCCCGCAGCGAGGCCGGGATGCTGCTGTACAACGAACAGGTCATCTACACCGCCCACCTGCAGAAAACCGCCACCGAGACCTTTGAAGAAATGCGGGATTTCTTCGAGGGAGCCAAGCTGCGGCGCTATGTGGCCGAGATCAAGACGGCCATCGGGCGCGAGCAGATCATCCTGAAGTCCGGTGCGCGCATCAAGTTTTTAGCCCGCACCCGCAACGGCGGACGCGGCCAGCATGGTGACCTGCTGATTTTTGACGAGGCGCAGGAGCTGGACGCGAACCAGCAGGCATCCTTTTTGCCAGCCATCTCGGCCAGCCTGAACCCGCAGACGCTGTACCTGGGCACCCCGCCCGATGAGACCGCCGTGGGTACGGTGTTCCGGGGCATCCGCAGCAAGGCACTGGAAGGCGAGAGCCGCAAGACCGCCTGGTTTGAGTTTTCCGTACCTGAAATCGGGGATGTGACCGACAAGCGCCGCTGGGCGGCAACCAACCCGGCGCTGGGGCGGCGCATCCAGCTGACGACCATCGAGGGCGAGGTTGAACAGATGGACCCCGACACCTTTGCCCGGGAACGTCTGGGCTGGTGGAGCCCGGTGCTGACAGAACAAACTGACTACGCCCTGAACAAGACCGCCTGGGAGCAGTGCGGCAGCGACGAGCTGAAGCCCGAGGGCAAGACCGCCTACGGGGTGAAGTTTGCGCCGGATGGCTCCGCCGTCTGCCTGTGTGGTGCGGTGATTCCCAAAGAAGGGACCGCCCGGGTATCGCTGATCGAGATGCGGCCCGCGGGGCAGGGGCTGGGCTGGCTGGCCGATTGGCTGAACGCCCGCTACGACCGCGCGGGCTGTGTGGTGGTTGACGGCCGCAACGGCGTGGACGTGCTGGTGGAACGCATACGCCCCACCTGGAAAGCGAAAAACTCTGTCGTCCGCCCCGGCACGAAAGATGTGATCGCGGCGGTGAGCATTTTTACCAACAGCGTGAACGAGCACAGCCTGACCTGGTACCGCCCCCAGGCGGTGCTGAACGAGAGCGCCGTGACCGCCATCAAGCGGCCCATTGGCGGCGGGTACGGCTTTGGCGGCGACAACAGCCTGCCGGTGGAAGCCTGTGCCCTGGCCCTTTGGGGCGCAAAAACCTGTAAACGTGACCCGACCCGCAAGATGCGCATCGGGTAAAAGGAGCGAAGATGACCGACCTGCATTTTGGCAGCATCACGGGGCTGACCGTGGCCGAGGAAAAGCAGCTGCACGCGCTGGCCGAGGTGTTCAACTACCACCAGCCCTATAATGACACCAAAGACAAATACTACGAGGGGCACATTACCCTGAACGATGTAAACATCGGCATTGCGCTGCCCGGCGGCATCAAAAAGCTGGAGGTCGGCTGCAACTGGGGCCAGAAAACCGTGGATGTGCTGGCTGCGCGCAGCATGTTTGACGGTTTTGTAGGCAAAAACACCGAAGCCCTAACCCAGCTGGTGGCCGATAACCGGCTGATTGCTGAATACAGCAAGGCCTGCCGGGATGAGCTGAAATACGGCTGCGTGTTCGCCACGCTGTACGCCGACGATGCCATCGGCTGCCGCATCCGGTTCCACAGCCCCGCCACAGCGGCGGCTTTGTGGAACGGCGAAAAAGGGCGCATCGACTGCGGGCTTGCCATCATTGATACCGTGCCGGATGAGCAATTCAAGGGGCGCTGGGTGCCGCACCTGGTCAACCTGTACACCGACGACGCCGTTATTGTGCTGGAACGCGTGCAGGGCCAATGGACGGCCACACGCCACGCCCACCGCATGGGCCGCCCGCTGATGGAGCCTCTGATCTGGAACGCCACCAGCGACAAGCCGTTTGGCCGTTCCCGGCTGAAAAAGGCCATCCGCGCACTGATCGACGACTATGTCCGTATTGTTGCGAACGCCACCGTGGCGCTGGAGTTCGACACCACACCGCAAAAGTATCTGCTGGGCGTGACCGATGAGCAGTACGATGTCCTCATGAACGACAAGTTCAAGACCTACGTCGGCAGCTTGCTGACGGCCACCAGCAACCCCGAGACCGGCGAGAACCCGGAGTTCGGCCAGCTGGCCCAGGGCAGCCTGGCACCCCATGTGGAAAAAATGCGGATGACCGCCACCCAGTTTGCCGCCGCCACCGGCCTGACCGTGACCGATGTGGGCGTGATCAATGATGCCAACCCCACCAGCAGCGATGCGATCCTGGCCCAGAGCCAGACCCTGGTGCTGATGGCCCAGCAGCTGAACACCGGCAACGGTGATGCGCTGCGTACCATCGCCCAGATGGCCCAGGCCATTGCCCGCAGCGTGACGCTGGATGAACTGACCGAGGAGGAGCGGGACGTTATGGCCCACTTCAAGAACCCGGCGATGCCCAGCGTAGCCGTGACCGCCGATGCGGCCATCAAGATCGCCACGGCCCGGCAGGAGTTTGCCAGCACCGATACCTTTTTGGAGATGATCGGTTTTGACCAGGCGGACATTTTGCGCATCAAGGCCCAGGAGCAGCGGGTGCGGGGGCAGAAAACACTGTTAGAGGTTGAAAATGAGGATAACGGCGACGGCCTGGGCGGCGTACACCCAGCAGCTGGCGAAGCTGAATAAAAAAGCCGGGCAGCTGATGGCCGACTATCTGGCCGCCCACGGCACCGGGGACACCGACGCATTGATCGCCTACGCCCACGCGCTGGTGACGAAATACGGCGAGGGCAGTGCCGAGCTGGCCTGCCAGATGTATGACGCCCTGGCCGCTGCGGCCAAAGCCGGTGTGCCTGCCGCCGAGCCTGCCCAAACGGCAGCCTATAGCGAAGTGGCCCGGATGGTGCAGGCCACCAAGCAAAGCCTGCCCCAGATGCAGCGCGGGGTCAGCCGCCTGGTCAAACGCGCCGGAGCCGACACGACCCTGAAAAACGCCCTGCGGGACGGGGCCGAGTGGGCCTGGATCCCCCAGGGCGACACCTGCGCCTTTTGCCTGACGCTGGCAAGCCGCGGCTGGCAGAAAGCCAGCCAGGCAGCCATCAAAGGCGGACACGCCGAGCACATCCACGCCAACTGCGACTGCGAATACGCGATACGGTTTGACGGGCGCAGCACCGTGGCCGGGTATGACCCGGAGAAGTACCTGAAACAGTACCGTGCCGCTGATGGGGACATCAACAAACTGCGCCGGGTGAATTACGCCAAGAATAAGGAGCGCATCAACGCCCAGAAACGGGCGGCGTATGCGGCGAGGGTTGAAAATCAGAAAAAAGATGCTATAATTAAAGCAGACACGACAAAAACGGTGGGATTGGACAATGACCGTTATACGATTGCCGAGCCTAAGATTTCGCAATATCTGCTAAAGCCTGAAGCCAAGCATGCAGCAGAATTTTTCGATGCAGGCTATTCCGAAGCCGATACCGAACGGCTGAATCTGGACATCTACCAGCAATTTGACGAATCCTTGAAAGAGGATGTTCGCATACTGGATAATGGGACAGAGGCGTTCAGTATCTTTATGGAACTTGGAACGACCGACAAAAAGATGTTCCGTACAGTTTGGCAACGTGAACCGGGCAGCGAAAAGCCACGTTTTATTACTGCACACAGAGAGGAGAGGAAACGATGAAGCTGTTTGACCATGTGAAAATCAAATCCAGCGGTATCACCGGCATCATCGTAGATGCCTTTG
Source organism: Oscillospiraceae bacterium (assembly GCA_004557855.1). GTDB lineage: Bacteria > Bacillota > Clostridia > Oscillospirales > Ruminococcaceae > Angelakisella. The sequence goes on along the minus strand of SFFJ01000033.1, from coordinate 299 downwards.
GTGAGCGGTTTACCGTAGAATCTGATACCGAGCGCACCCCCGGAGATACAAGCGGATATCCTGGACGGTGGCCCTTGTACACCTGCTCGGCCTCCGAGTTGGAGTTGCTGAAAGAAGCATAGGATAAGATTGCATTTGAAGTAGAGATTGTGCTGCTACGCGCCCATTGGGCCAAAAGAAATGCGGGAAGGGGCACACCCGCCAAATGCCAATCGATGGGGAACGGTTCAGATGCCGTTCCCCGTTCCTGTTGATAGACCCTTTTAACCACGATGCAAACCGCACCGTGGTTTTTTTAT
>SFFJ01000009.1 GCA_004557855.1 Oscillospiraceae bacterium | reverse complement strand
ACGCCAAAGAGACGGTCCTATCCGGGCTGAAAAAGGGTGTTACCCGCGTCGCTGTGGTGCTGCTGGCTGCAGCCATCACCTTCACCACGGCCTTTGCGGTCTCCGATACTGTGAAAGAAAGTGTATTGAAAAAGCTGCAGAGCTTCATCTATTACCACACCTCCCAGTTTGTAGATACTATCGGGCAGACGACCCAGCCCCGCTTCCGGTATGATGACCTTTCCATTATCCCGGTGCCAAACGATGGCATACAGCAGGCACTAGAGGTCTGGACAAGTTTCTGCGACAGCGGACAGTTTGTCAACACACGTTCTCTTAAAATTTCTACCTTGGTACAGATGTTCCGACACATGTGCCGCAATAATGGCTGCGACATGTTATACAGCGATACCTCCAGCACATGGATCCCTGCCGAAGCGCTGGAGCGCTTTGCAGAGTATTACTTTGGGATAAGCGCCGAAGCGCTGCGGGCAAAGGCAGAAAGCGAACCGGACAGCTACGATGCTGAAATGGGTTACCGTAATATCCACGATCAGGGAATTTTGTACGCGCCGGTGGTCAAATCCGCCCTGACTGAATGTGCTCAAAATGCAGACGGCACCTATACCATGGAGGTTTACCTGCTGACTACCGACCCGCAGACCGGCGAAGCCGCCGAATACTGTAATACCCCGATGCTGGTTACGGTTGATTTGAGCAACGATCACCCTGTTTTTCTCTCGGCACGGGCGAACGATCTGTTGAGCAAGTTGCAGCAAGGAAAATAATCCATGCCGCAAGAACCGGTTTCTACTTATGGAACCGGTTTTTACGGTTTTGTTAAAGTATTATGTCACATAATAAAGTTTTGACTGGTTATTTATTGTAGGGGAGGTGATTCCAATGCGTCAAATAAAAAACATATAAATCTACCGGCAGAAATCAAACTAGTTTTATAAAATCAATAATGGAGGAATGTATAATGAAGAGGGCCCTAATTTTTTTACTGATTAGCGCAATACTTTTTACTTGTTCTTTAGTTACTGCTTTTGCCACTCCAGCTTCGGTTGAAAAAAGCGCCCTTCTATGCATGTCTGCTAAACAGCCCATCAACGAAGGGTATGAACTGCTCGCGGCATCAGTCATAGAATCCGATGGAGAATTCACCTGTGTGGAAACCGTTTATAAGAATACATCAATCGATGTGAGTTTATTATCTCACGAACCGTCGCTCGCTCGTATTTGCATTCGTCATACATGGTACCGGAATAATGTCCGTATTTGCTGCGTTGAACTTTTCCCGACATTCAACTTTACTGGTACTACTGCGTCTGTTGTCAGAGATGATCTCGAACGGAACTTTGAACAATATGAAGCAGGATATAGTTATGCTCTTGGCTCACTGGTTTCCCATGATACAACATCTTCTGCAAAGAAAGCCTCCTTTGAGCAAACATATTATGTGTATGACTCTGTCGGCACAGTGAGAGCCGGCGTAGTCCGTGCATATTGTACTGTGACGGGAGAGTGCAGTGGCAATACTGGAAGCCAAATTTTCTAGCCCATTAATTCAGGAGAACTTGCCATCCCACATGGGTTCATCGCCCCGCTACAGATGTTTCTGCAGCGGGGCGATTTGATGCGTTATAGGAATTGCTGCTCGTATTAGTTTTCCCGGCCTCCGTTATGAAGTCCGCTCCTTCGCTGCTGCTCCTGCTGCATCGAGGCCTCCCGCAGGATTTGTTCGTATCGTTTCAGCTTGCTTTCCATAAAAGCCACATTGTAAGCGGCGTCCTTCGGGAACGCAGCCATTGGCAGTTCAGACTGCCGGAGCTGCAGATACAGCATCTCATCCACCACACGATAAATAATCCTATCGCCCTTTCGGCCGGCGTCGGCCTTCAGCCTGGTATAGTCTGCTCTGGCATCCTGTGCTATTCGCTTTTGCCGTTCTGCCGCATAGTCTTTTCCGCAGACGGTACAGACCTTCAGGAGGTCCTCCTCCATAAAGCAGGCATCATACATTCCAACCGCCGTTTTCTTCCGCCAAAAAGCCACCGTCACTCCGGCCTGCTGCAGCTGCCGTACCTCGGCCGGCGAAACCGGCATCCGCCAGATGCGGGAGCGCTTTTCTTTGGCCAACTCCCGCAGCTCCTCCATAATGTCCGCCTGCGTCCCCCAAGCGTTTCTGGAAACTGCCGGGTCCAGCAGCTCCTTTATGCTGATACCGAGCAGCACAGACGCTTTTTCTATATCCGGTTCCTTAAATGTCACATCGGCCGTCCCGTTCTTTTGCAGCCGAGCGGCAAAGAAGAACTCCGCCGTTTGCAGCTTGATCAATTCCGCTGCCGGCAGCCGGACAGAAATGTTCTTACCTGGTGCCCCGGTCAGCGTCCGGTAATCCATGTTGCCGCACATCTGGCCTTCGCTTAACGGCGCCTCCCGGCGAAGGACCGTTGCCCGGCCGATGAGCTCCCCGATGGCTTTCCCTATTTTCCTATCCCGGTGCTGCAGCGCCAGCAGCGTAAGTGCCTTGGCTGCTGCCCGTGCGGGGTCCTTGTTATACCAGACCGACTGTGCCAACAGGTTGGCTTGCCGCTTCATTTTCAATGAGGCCGGGCGTTGCTCAAAGGCCCATGCCTGGTATCGGCGCCATTCACTTGCTTCGGCCGATGCTGCCGGTTCGGATGGCTCCGGCAGCTCTATCTCTTCGCCCATCAGCCGCCGCTGCAGCGCTGACATAGAGTACTGCCATCCAAACTGCTTGGCAAGAGTCGAAAGCCGGATTGCTTTTACCTCCCCTTCCTTGCGGACCGTGGCATCTCGTTCTGTCCACCGTTCAATATTAAAGCCGGCCTTCTGCAGCTCCTCCTGCAGCTCCGGCAGGGATGTTACCCGGTCAATGAGATCATCAAGCGTAATGGCCAACTGCACCTTCCAGCTGCCGCCCTGCCGCGCTGCCTCCAGTGTTCGCCGGTCCAGCCCGCTGCGGGCGCTTGGCGCTATTACAGAAAGCCCGTACTTCCGGCAGAGATTGTCGCTTTCCCCCCGCATGATCCGCAACGACTTTTTGTTGTTGTGATATTTCTCCCCGGTAAGATAGCTTACGGAATTAAAGACGATATGGGTATGGATATGATCCCGGTCAACATGGGTACAAACGATATACTGATGCCCTGGCAGCATTCTTGCCGCAAGCTCCTCGGCCATCTGCTGCGCCTGCTCCGGATCCACCTCTCCGGCCGGAAAGGAACGGACCAGCTGATGGGCGACAAGCCCCCTTTGTTTTCCGGAAATCTCCCGTATTTTCTTAAAGTCTTTTATTGCAGTTTCGACCCGGCAGCCCGCCGCACTTACAAAAACCCTGCCATCCGTTTTATCGACCCGGGTAATGTATTTAATCAGATTGTTCAGGTGGGTGTTTGTCACCACCGGCAGCACCTTCAAATACGCCATGTTTATTCTCCTTCAGCTCCCGTTCAATATATCGATCCAGTACATCCTGCAGCCTGTTCATTTCCCGCAGCACATATTCGAACTCGCCTTCACAGTCAGAGTGAAAGGTGTTCATAATCCGCACTGCCTGGTTGATGTTATTACCGATGCGCCGCATCTGCAGAAAGCACTTCAGCAGATAATCATAGTTTACTATTTTCCCGGTTAAGCCCATCTCCAGGAGATACCGGCTCAACGGCATTTTCGCCTCATTGGCCCGGCGCTGGAGCCGGACTTTTTCTTTTGGTGTTAAACGAAGGTGAAAGTCAGTTTCTTTCTTTTCGTTTGCCATGATAATACCTCCCATTATTTTACTGTTCAACTTGAACAACAGCTTTATTGAGCGCAAGCGATTGTTCCTTTTGTCCCCAAAAGGAACCGAAAAAAGGCGGCTGCGTCGCGGCCTTTTTCGGTGCGGGGGTCAAGGGGTTCTCCCCTTGCAAGCGAATTTGTGATCACAAATTCATTGCTTGCCTTATGAAAACCGCGGTTTTTATAAGCCGTCCTTTTTCTCTTCTTCGGCTGTTGTTCAACTTGAACAACAGCAAAAGCGAGGTAATGTTCCTTGAACATCACCCCGCCGCAGTATGTGGTGCTGACGCACCGGTAGAAAAAGCGGTCAAGGTTGACTGCAGGAGCTTCTGTCAAATCACACGGACGGTGTTGACTTTTTTTACGGGGTGGACTACAATAAGGGTGAAAGGGCGACCGGTGACGGTAGTCCTCAAAGAACAAGAAGTTTAGTAACCGCTTGCTTTGTGAGGGCAGGGCGGTTACTTCTTCTTCATAATGGTTACAACGAGTGTAATGATATCGATAATCACACCGGAGTAAGCAGAAAGCTCATTCCATGTAACCATGGGCATCACCCCCTCTCCTTTGGAGCAGGGGGCACTTTTATGTAGTTGAAGCCCCTGAAGTAAATCAAGAGGACACCGCCGACCGTTTGGTCGTCCTTTCGCGCCAACCCTGTCACATTCCTTTGGACTTGGCAACTCTATCGTTAGTTCGCCACCTTATCCGCCGATATCAGGTCAGGAAAGCGGCAAGGGGAGCTTTTGCCCCTTGCCGCCGCCATCACAGCGCTCTGAAGTTCAGGGCTGCCGCAGCTCCATGCAGCCGCTCTGTCTGTTCCTCGGCAGTCTGCGACCTTACCGTCCGTTCCTCGGCAGCCTGCGACCTTACCGTCCGTTCCACGAACTCCTTATAGCGATCAGCGCTTTCAGGTGAAAGCTGATGGAGCACGCCATCGGATGTCGTAAAGCAGTAGACGATCTCCCTCTCAATCTGCTGGTTTTGGCGGTCAAACCTTCTCACGCCATTGCTGCAGCGGATCGGGCAGCGCTCCATCTAACCCCAGATTTCGATCTCCGCAAAGTAATTCTTGCCATCACAGGAAAACACGATCTGTTCCTCTTTCTTCTGTTCCGGCATTTTATCCAACGGCTCCACAAGGCAGCCGCACTGCGCCATTTTCTCCGCGAACTGGTTGATATGGCAGCAGGTGTCGCTGCCGGTTCCCATCTCGAAGTGGTAATCGTCAACATAGCGACAGACGAAATCCTGCCGGTCATCGTTGGCATAGGTCACTCGCATCCTGCCGCCGTCCGGCAGCCGGAAGCGTTCCTCGTAATGCTCATCCAGGAAACTGATCCCGCGCTCTGCCTGCCGCATATGGGCATCCAGCATATCCTTCCGATAGCAGTAACAATACACATCGGAAAGATCTTCATTCCGTTCACTCGGCAGGCGATACCCCTGGCGGCGCATATCGGCATAGCTGTCAAATCCACGCTGCGACGCCACCAGCTCGCGGTAATCCTCGATCGGCATGGTGCCCAGATTGGTCTTGATTTCCCGATCATGGGCGCCGACCCGCAGGCGGAACAGATAGGAATACTGGTCGGTATCCACGCGGAAGCCGTATTGCTCCTCTTTCCCGCTCATCATCGCGCTGCTATGAGACCGGCAATAGCTTCGCATATTCTTTCGGTTCAGGAGCGTTTTTTCCTTGAGCGTGTCCAGCACCGAGTTCATCTCGCTGACAAACTCATCTGTTTTCAGATGCCTGGCAGCATCGCTCCAAAGGGTAAAGAGGTTATTATCCTCAAATTCCCCTTTAAGGCATCCGATAAAGCCGGAGCTGTATGTGATATTCGGCGACTGCGGGAACGCATATAGATCCTCCGCCGAAGTGGTCGGATGCAGCAGTGGCACATCGCAGTGTCTCACATCATTGCGTTCTTTCAAAGTAATAACCTCCTTCATGCGGCAGGTGTTCAACTTGAACACCTGCCTGCATCGGCTTTTGTTAAATGGTTTTGTTGCGCTGCTCAATCTGCCCTGCTGTTTTCTGACGCAGCAGCTCCGTCTGCTGACGGACAGCTTCAAGGTTGACTTCTTCCGCCACAAATTTCATATAGCGTTCAACTTCCGTGGGGGTCAGCATATGCACCTTGCCGGCTGCCGTCTCGAAGAAGTACCGACCGGGACGGAACTGCATTGCACACTGCTCGACGCCTTTCTCGGTCTGAACCTTGGCATAGTAGTGATTGCTGATGCGGCAGAAGGAGATCTCCTGCCGGGGCAGTTCTTTCTTCAGCTCTGGCGCCTCGGCAGCAACAGCAAAGGCACGGGTGCCATCTCCCATGATAAGGTACTTACCGTCCTCCGACCTGTGATGGCAGCCGTAGCCGGCTGCCTCCATTTGCTCACGGGTAAGAGAGGTAACGGCAAAAGACCCTCTGGGAGTGGAGACCCGCTCACCAGTTTTGTGGAGGTCGGGGTCTTTGCTGCTGGGGATGCTGACCAGCTTATTATTAACCCTGATAAACTGTTCCGGATCGTGGAAGCGCTGCTCGTACTTGCGAATCTGGTCGTCCGTCAGAGACACAGTGGTACCGCCTCCGCCGAGGCCAACCAGGAAAAAGGTGCCGGCAACAACATCGTACAGCTCTCCGTCATCATCCAGCAGGCCCCGGTTCAACGGCAGCCCCAGCAGCTTGCCGTCGTCATTGCAGACAAGTCCGACCGGATCATAGCCGGGGTAAATGATCTGAAATGTCCCGCCGACCTCCGCCTGAAACGCCCGCCAGTCATCGCCGATCTCCTTGGTATAAGGCACCTTCCCCGGCTCCACCACCAGCACGGTGATCTGCTTAACGGTTTCTTCTCCGTGATCGCGGGAAGCTTCCTCCATGGCTCCCGGCTCCTGCGCTTCCTTGACCTGCTCCGCCTCGATCACCTGCCGGAATTCGCCCTTATCGATGAGGTAATCGCTGATCTGCTCGGCGTCCTTAATGGCGTCAAAGAGTACCTTGGGCGCATCCTTGATCGCCTGTGCCCAGCCCTGGATGTATGCCTTATGCAGATCCATGTTGCTCTGCATCTGCTCCTCGGTCAGCGGAATACCGAGCTGCTGGGAGGTCATCGCCGATGCGATTTCCGCACGCAGCTCCTCGATTGCATATTCCTCCCGTGTGGAGCCAAAGCCCCGCCCCAGCCGGCCGGGCGCTCCCGTGGCATGGCCGGCTTCGTGCAGAAAGCTGCACATATAGCCGTAAGTATCCCGGAAGTCGCTCTCCGGCGGCATAACGATCTTGTCCTGCGCAGGAGAGTAATGGCAGTCAGTACCGTTACCGTCAAACCCGACCGCCATATTCTTGATAAGGGTATCCCGGTTTTGGCGGATCAGCCCGATATCCGCCGTTGGCGTCACCCGTTTCAGCTCCGGCATTCCCTCGATCTGGGCCGCGTTGAAAACATGGAAATTTCGATTATAATACCGGAAATCTCCCTGTTCTGCCTCTCCGTCCCTGATTTTCTGTGCCGCCTCACGGAAATCCATGACCTCCTTTGTGCGGATATTGATTGCACTCCAGAACTCCACCGGCACACCCTTGGCGCCCTTCTTGATACTCCAGCCCTTTTTCTTGGCCTGGTTAAAGGTACACCAACGGGGATCTTCATAGCCAAAGGCTGCTGCCACCATCGACAGCAGAAAAGCGTTGATCCCGCGATAGGGCTTTGCACTGACCGCGTTTTGCTGCGGGTGGGTGTTCCACACAGCATACCAGGGCAGCTTCTGCTCATCCAGGGATTTTATAAACATCTCCGCAAGCTGTTCCCTGGTTTTGTTTTTTGACCGTTTCTCAATGGTATCCATCATCGATAACCTCCCTTTCCTCCAAAATATTGCCATCGGCATCATAAACAGTTGTGGCACAGGGGGCGTCCTCCCACATCTCCTCCGGCATCGGGTCCTCCGGAATGGACTTCAAGAATTCGGTCAGTTCGGTTTCTTTCTTTTCGATGGTCATTTTCATTACCTCCTTTTTGCGGTTTGCTGCGCAAACTCAAATCTTGTTTCCTTGTTATCGTCTAACACCAGCTTGGCGTCAAACTTCTTTCCGGTACGGGTACTGACAAAGCCCTTAATAAGATCCGTCGTTCCCATGGCAATAAGCTGCTGTGCCTGCAGCGGGGTAATCTCCTTCCCGGCGATCTTCTTCCAGATTACAAATCCGCACTCTCCATCCTTGACCGCCTCGCAGGCGTAGGATTTCGGGTAATCCCGGACGATCCTTCCGCAGCAGGGACAGATCCCCATATCTACCCGGCGCCTCTCGGTGCGTTGGAATGTGTCCCTTGCTTCGGCCGGGTCATGGAACAGCTTGACAGCCTCTACATGGCTGCGGAGGAATGCCTTGATCTCCCCCATGAAGGTCTCCGGCGCCAGCGTTCCGGCCTGGATGGCGGACAGACTTCGCTCCCAGCTTGCCGTCAGGTCCGGCTGCCGCAGCTCCTCGGTCACCACCTCAACCTGCGTTTTCCCCATGTCATTCGCCAGGATCTGCTTTCCGGTGCGGCGGAGATAGCCGGAGCGGATCACGCTCTCGATGATGCCGGCCCTGGTTGCCGGCGTACCCAGCCCGGCGGTATCGGGAATTTCTCCGCTATCATCGATCCTTTTGACGGCTTGCTCCATCGCTGCCAGTAGGGTGTCCTCGGTGTATGCCTTGGGCGGCTGCGTCTGCTTTTCTGCCGTGTGCATCGCCTGCACCGGATAGATCTCCCCCTCATGCAGCCGGGGCAGCAGGTCTTCCTGATCTTTCTCCTCTTGCTGTATCCCAAGCCGGCGCCGTAAATCCGTATCAAAGTCACGCCATCCGCTTTCCCGGATCATCTGCCCATGTGCCTTGAAGGCTTCCCCCTCCAAATCCAGCAGCACCTCTGTTGCGGTATATTCATAGTTCTCCGCCGTGGCTCGTCCAAAGGAGGAAATAACGACCTTCAAAATGTCTTGCTGCTGCCCCTTGAGCTTGTCCATACGCTCCGGCGTCACCTCCCCGGTGGGCAGCAGCGCATGGTGATCTGTCACCTTGGCATCGTTGACCACCCTCCCGATATCATGCTGATGGCCTGCCGGCAGCAGCCCGGACCCGGCCAGCTCCTTCAGCAGCTCCTCTGCCGTCTGTCGCATATCCTCGGTGATATACCGGCTGTCCGTGCGGGGGTAGGTAACCAGCCCTGCTTCATAGAGCTGCTGCAGCGTATCCAGTGTTTCCAGTGCCGTATATCCGCGCAGCCGGTTGGCTTCCCGCTGCAGGGCGGTCAGATCCATCAGCTCCGGAGGCTTCTTGACGACTGCTTTCTCGGTCACGCGGGTCACATACCCGTCGGCGCCCCGGCAGCGCTCCATCAATTCCTCGGCCTGTCGTTCGGTGGGAACTTTAGCCGACCCGGAAAAGCCTCCAAAGTCGGCAGTGACAACATAGTACTTGACCGGCTGGAAGTTTGCGATTTCCCGATCCCGCTGTACCACCAGTGCTACCGTTGGTGTCTGCACCCTGCCCACCGGCAGTCGCCGGTCATAGACCTTGGAGTACAGACGGGTCAGGTTCATTCCGACCATCCAATCGGCCTGTTGGCGGCATCTTGCCGCTTCATACAGCAGATCATAGTCCTTTCCGGGCTTCCTCGCCTCCAGCGCTCCCCGGATCGCTGACTGCTCCAGGGAGGACAACCAGAGCCGGGAAAAGGGCTTTTTGCAGCCGGCCTTGTCATACACCAGCCGGAAGATCAGCTCGCCCTCCCTCCCGGCATCGGTCGCTTCCACCAGCTCTGTTACATCGGTCCGCGCCATCAGTCCCTTTATCCGTTCAAACTGGTTTTTTGTACTTTGGCCGACAACCGTTCGAAACTGCTCCGGCAGGATGGGCAGCGCATCCAATTCCCATTTGCAGAGGGCAGGGTCGTAGGCAGACGGGTCCGCCAGCTCGACCAAGTGGCCATAACACCAGCTGACCAGCCACCCGTTGCCCTCCAGGTAGCCGCTATGCCTTTTGTCGGCGCCGACTACCGCAGCTATTTCCTGCGCTACGGAGGGTTTTTCTGCAATGAGCAGTCTCATTTTTTCACCCCCAGATCGATCACCTCAAACATGTCCTCCAGTTTTTCCCGGACCTGCTTTTGAAGACGCAGCAGCTTGGCGCTGCGCCCTTTTTGGATCCGACGATCCCCCTTGGACAGCAGGAAATCAATATCCCGCACCTGCTGCCGGATCTCCGCAATAAAGTCCTTTCCTACGGTCAGTTCAGCGCCGGTGTCATCTGTTGCAGCCTGTTCTGCAGCCGCCTTGCTCTTTTCCCGCAGATAAGTCATCACCGTGCCGGTGTTGAACGCTGCGGGGTCCTCCCTCTGCCGCTGCAGCAGCGCCGCCTGATCCTCCTCCGGCAGCTTGGATATCATTGTTGCAACCGTGCTGGGCAGCTTCTCTGCAGCCATCAGCTGCTTAAAGCCATCATTCAGGTGTCCGTCAAGGTATTCCAGACGCTGTACCTGGCTTTCAGACATATTGAGGTTTGCAGCCAGCCATGACCGCTGATACTCGGCCAAGGGATATCCGGCATCTTTAAGGGCTGTGTAAATCCTGCGCATGGCCTGGATGTCCAGCATCTTGTCGTGGTCTGTTTTGCTGCGCTGCTCGGCGTTCGTCGTTGTCAGCGCATAAAGCTCCTTGAGCTCGTCGCTGATGGGGAGATCAAGCTCCGGAGGGTTGCTGACCACGCAGGGCACCATCTGCCAGCGGGTGTCCCCTTCCTCCAGCAGCTTTTTCATCGCAGTCAACCGGCGTTCGCCGCCGATGAGCTGGTAAGTCCCGTCCGGCAGCCGCTTGACCTCGATGGGCTGACGCAGTCCGACATCATGGATCGATGCTGCCAGACTGTCGATCCCTTCAATGCTGTATTCGTTCTGTTCGTTGCGGACGATGTCCTCAATCGGCACCGATGTGATCTTCATTTTGCTGCCAGAGGCAGTATTCAGAATTCCGTTGATGCCGGATCCGTTCAGTGAAACCATTGTTTAGTCCTCCTCCAGGTATTCCTTGACCAGCGCACGGTAGTCCTGTACTGCCGTGCAGTTTCGGGCGAAATCGATCAGGCTGCCGGGCGTGAAGGTCGCCTCCTTGACCTTTACCGCCTTGCGGATGTGGGTCTTATAAGCCCGATTACCGAGTGCATCGGCAAGCTGGGTGGCTACCGCCTTGTGGCAGTTGTTATTCTCCCACTGGGTGATGAAGCAGCCCCGCAGATCGATCTCGTCGTTATACTCCTTGACATCGTTGATGACCGCCACAATGTCGGTCAGGCCCTGCAGCGAGTAATCATCGGCGGTCAGCGGCACCAGTACATCGTCGGTAAAGGCAAGTCCGTTGATGGTGCTGATATTCTTGATCGCCGTGGGGCAGTCCAAGATGCAGTAGTCATAATCGCCGCTGACCCTGCGGAGATGCCGCTTGAGCCGGAACTGCTGCACCGAGGAGGTGTCCAGCAGTACCTTGAGGTTGGCTTCCTCCAGCCGGGTCGTGCAGGGCAGCACATCAATGCGCTCAAACGGTGTGTGCCGGATCAGCTCCCGAATATCTGCGTCCTTATCCAGCAGCAGGGTATCCACCCCGATCTCGCAGCCGCCGGCTCCCAGCTGGCTGCCGGTGTTGCGTTGGGCGTCGAGATCTATAACCAGTACCCGCTTGCCATAATCCCTTGCCAGAATATCCGCAAAACAGAGTGCGGAGGTGGTTTTGCCGACTCCTCCCTTGGCGTTCAGCATCGCTATTGTTTTCATGTTGTTTTTGCTCCTTTCGATTCAGATCGCAGAATAATATTCCAGTACCCATAGCTGCAGGTTGTTCCACAGGCAGCTCCGCAGATAGCCCTGCCGGCTTTTCACTTCGATCTCCGCGATTGCTTTGGCAAAGCGCTCCGCGGTATCCCGCAGCAGGAAATACAGCGTATCGTCTGTCCGGATTACCTCCTGCGCCTTTTGCCAAACCTCGTCTGCCGTCACCGGAATGCCGTTTACCTCCCATGGTTGTCGGGAGATCAGCAGCCCGGCCAAAGCCTCAACGGTGCCGCGGTATGCAAGATACTCCCGGTCGCCGTCAGTCCCCTGCTCAAAGTGCTGCCGTCCCACATCGTCGGAATGCTCCTTCACCCAGCGAACCGCCTGGGCGAAGCTGACCGGCTTTTCTTCTTTCCTGTCCGTTATGACATCATCCGTCTGTCCGTCAGTGATGCCGGCTGGGTTAGTGGTAGAAACCAGGATAGATAGATTACTACTATAAGAGAGAATATTATTAGTTAATTTAGTATTTCTTTGCGACGGGTTTCCCGCATGCGGATTTTCCGTATGCGGTGAGTCCACCGCTTCCGGGTTTTCCGTATGCGGTGCATTATCGGCCTCCGGCGCCGCTTCCTCCGGCACCGCTTCCGGATTTTCCGCACGCGGTACAAAAGCCGGAATTTCGAGCTTTTCCGGCGGCTGCGGGGCAGTCTGCGGCTGCTCGAAGAAGGAATACTCCACACGGGAAAGCTGCCCCTTGGCATTGCGGCGCTGCCTGCGCCGGACATAGCCAAACGCCTCCAGATTACGAAGGGCGCCGTAGATGCTGTCCTTTCCGTCCCTCATCAGACCGATCAGTCCCCGGATCGTAAAGTCCCAGTCGTCCGGCAGCGAAAGCACAAAGGACAGCAGTCCCATCTCCTTGGCTGACAGGCGGCGGTCACGAAGATGATAATTGCTCATCACGGTATAGTCCTTGGTTTTAACAACACGGCAGATTTCCATTGGTGTTCCTCCTGAAAATAAAAAGAACCGCACGAAAACATGCGGTTCTATCGGCTATTGATTGTCGTCCTTAAAACGCTCCACAGCCGTCAAATTTGCGCTCTCACGGCGTTTTTGGAGCTGTGCTTGGTTATCCCTGAAATCAGTCGTCAACGCGTCATAGACGATGTTATCCCTGGGGTAGATGTTGCTGAATGGAATGGGGAGATCATTGTAGATCAAAAGGCCCTCGCCTTTCTTTGCCTTGGTGATCTGTGCTGCCTGCTGATCGGAAAGATCATACAGACTAATGAGCTGCCGCAGGTTCTCCCCCGCCTGGTCGAGCAGCACAACAAACTGACAGTTCTGCAGCATGGACAGTGCCGACTGGGACGCCATAACATTTGTGACATTCTGTGTGATGCCGGTCGCCAGGCCGCCGTATTTCCGGCAGCGGGCAAAGACACGCTCAAAAAAGATACCGGCACTGTTTTCGTCCTCGTTATCACTGTAAAACAGGTGAAATTCGTCAGCATAAAGCCATGTATTGATGCCTGCCTCCTTGTTGGCAATCAGCTGGTTTTGGATATAATCCAATGCTATCAGCATCCCGGCTTTTTTAAGGTTGGCGCCGAGATCCCGCACATCAAACACAATGAAGCGATTGCGCATATCCACATTGGTGGGGTGTGCAAAGAGGTCCACCGTACCGAACACATACATCTCCAGCGTCAGTGCCAGGTCCTTGGCCTCCGGCTGATCGTTCTCTTTGATGATATTGTAGAACTCCCGGAGGGTAGGCATATCCTCCGACCGGTATCCGCCGGAAACATAGGGCTTATAAACCTCCCGCAGGGTGCGGTCCACCAGCGACTTTTCGGCAGCGGTCAGCCGGCTGCCCTTAAATACCGCGAGCAGCGACTGCAGCATATCCGCCTTGGTCAGCAGGAAGTCCTCGTTCCTGCCGTTATCCCCTCCCGCATCAAGGGGGTTGATATGGCTCTCGGTACCCGGTGCCAGCCGGATCACAGTACCGCCGTGTGCCCTGCACAGCTCCACAAACTCCCGTTCCGGATCGATCGCGATGACCTGATCCAGGTGGGTGGAGAACAGCACATTATTGATCTCTATTTTTGCGTGCATCGACTTCCCTGCGCCGGGCTTCGCGATAATAAAGCTGTTACCGTTCTTGGCCTCCTTGCGGTCGAGGATAAGCGGTGCACCGGACAAGGTGTTTTTTCCGTAATACAGTCCATGTGGCTGACTGACAGACGCATAGGTAAACGGCAGCAGCATCGAAAGGCCGCTGGTCATCATGTAGGGTGCCAGCTGCAGCCGATCCTGCCCCAGCGGGAGGATGGATGCCAAGCCCTCTTCCTGACGCATTGTAGCACGCTTAACGCTGACCAGATGCTGCCGGCAGGCTCCGATAATGACCTTGGTGATGTCCTCCAGCTCCTCCATGCTGTGTGCCGAAATGCTGATATACAGCCCCACACGGAACAGCTCCTCCGCCTCCTGCAGATCCTTCATCATACCGCGGCAGGCATCGATCTGGGATTGCAGAAAGAACGGAATATAGTTGGTGCCGTTGCGGGCATTGCGCTGGTTGCGGGTCTGACGGTCGCTTTCCAGGGCCCGCATCCGGGCGTTGATCTGCTGAAAAGCGATTTCCTTATCCACATGGTCAACATGCTTGGCCACGGTGACCTTAAAGCGGTTGTCCATCAGTGAGGAAATAAACTCGTCATCGAGAGAGTTGGAGTAGCCATTCACAAACAGCACCCGGTTAAAGTAACCGCCCAGCTCGGTGTGATTGGGCTTGAAGTGAAACGCACTGGGGGCAATGTAGTCACGGATTTTTGTTCCCTTGCGGTAGATGTCCGGCGGAAGGATAAAGGTGTCCTCCTCATAGGGGTTGTAGATGGCATGAAGCAGCCATAAGGATTGCTTGACGGAAACCGGCTCCATCGTCACCCCCAGCTCGGAGAGATATGCCTGGATCCGTTCACCGGCGGCCAGCAGGATCGCCAGCGCATTATCCAGCTTGGCACGCACACGGTACGACAGCGTCAGATAGATCTCGGTGCGGGTCATTTGCATAGCAAACCGATCCGCAAAGCCGGCTTGGTTTTTGCGCCATGCCTTTTCAAACTCGGTCATGCCCTCTTCATCCTGCGGCGGAAGAATCGCGTCCCGGATGGCCCTTTCATCAACCGGCAGGTTAATGTATGTCTCCTCATAGTGGATATCCGGCGGCAATGTATTAAATACGGCACTATAAGCATCCAGCCGCTTCTGCTTTTCGGTATCCTTCAGCAGCCTATAGTCGGTGTTGCCGAGGTGCCAGATGAACGCATAGCGCCCCAGCCCCTTCTCCCGGTCGATTAAGTACAGCCCGTTTTCGTACTGCTCCAGATACGGAATGGTATCCTGGGCGGTATTGCGCACAACTCGCCGGGTTTTCTTCTTGTTCCCTTTTTCTTTGTTCTCCACGACCGTCACGGTCGGTTTTTTCTTTTTTGGCAGCAAGCGTTAATCCCTCCTTTGGAACGGCCGCCGGTTGGCGTTATAAATCAGATCCCGCCACAGGCGCCCGACGATCACGGTAAGTTCCAGCCCAGACAATGTCCCAAATGCCAGCAGGATCACCGGTACAGCCAGCACGCAGCAGGTAAGCAGGCAGGGGACCGGCGGCAGCCCCGGCAGCCGGAGCAAAAAGAAAAGCCCCAGCAGTGCCGCTGCCCCGATGAGGAGCGTGATCCAGCTGCGAAGGCTTACCTTCCTCTGTGTTTTGTTGATGTCCTTCGGTAGTGTTACTTTCATAGCTTCCCCCCTCCTTAATGCAGCACCTTGTCAAACAGCCGGTCAGACTTCACCATGATGACGGCATAGATGATCATAAAGATACCGCCGGTGAAGAAGCCCTTCCAGCTGAATGTTGTTATGCTGGCGGCGCTCGCCAGGTATGCCGCAAAGGAAGTGCGGAACATGGTATATACCACCGTCATAACCACAAGCTGCAGGGAAAGCAGGATGTAGCTGGCGAGGAAGTTGATGCAGAACCGCTTGGTATCCTGGTTGGCCCCGGCGGCAATGAACAACGGTGCAAAGCCTTGATAGATCGTCAGCTTAATAATCCGGATCCCCAGCGAAAACAGCATGATCCCCGCGGTAATCATCACGATCATGTTATACATAAAAATGCTGGGCAGCGACCAAAGGAAATTGATCCATTGCACCAGCACTCCGATGATCGGGATCTTGGAAGCGAAGTCTCCGATATCCGTGCTGGGCAGCGTCTCTGCTATATCGGCGTAATGGATGCTGACCGTATCCAACAGGCTTGACGCCATGTTATCGCTGATCGCTGTGATCAATTTGCAGATCTGCGGGGCAATCGTGACCAGCAGCAGTCCGGCAATGAATTCCATTCCCATCTTGATGAAATGCTTCACTTCATATAATTCCAGCTCCAGCCCGGAGCGCATGACCTGCAGGCTCCAGCAGATAAGGAACACCAGAAGGCCAATCGGCAGCATCACATTGGCAATAGCGCCTACTACCGCAGAGCCGTCAATAAACGGGAAATTACCGCTATCCCGCAAGGTGTTCTCCACGGTGTTGAAGCCGAAATTGATCGCATCTCGTATCTCGCCGAAGGTTTTCTCCACCATCTCGCCGGAGTCCTTTCTCGGCTCCAGCAAAGTCCGGAAGAATTCCGCTATTCTGGCAAATATCCCCCCGTTCGAGGTTTCCCCGTCATCCGAAGCATCTTCGCTTCCTGCTTCCGTTGGGCTTTCCACCACCGTCGCCGATGGTTGGTTGGTCTCGGCAGGCTGCGGCTTCGAAGGTGCAGCCGTCTGCCCGGTAATTCTGCCGGCTGCTGCGGCGCCGGCCCCGGCAACCCCTCCCCCAACGGCAAGGGCCATGCTGCAAAGGAGCAGCATGGCCACAAGAACGGCCAAAACGGATCTCACAGCTGATCGCTTCATTCGATCCCCACCATCCCCAGGATCAAGTTCTTGGCTGCAAAGAGGAAGATAATTACGAAAACCGTAACCAGTATGATCGTTATCCCCTTTTTCTTGCTTTCCGGCTGGTCGTTGGTAAAGCCATCCCAAATGGAGTAGCCGCCGTACAAAACACCGGCCATGCCGATAATTCCGATAATTACACTGTATAGCAGGTCGAACAGAGCTTTGGGTTGAGTCATATCCATAGTTATTTCTCCTTTTCTGAAACAGCAGCTTGCCCGAAAGCCTTGATCGAGCAATGGGTTTCGGGCATCTGCACTTTTGGTTACTTGCTTTTCTCTTTTCTGTTGCCCTGTGCCAGCTTGGGGTAGGCCCCAAGGAGCAGGGTCTCTATCTCCGCCAAAACATTCAGGTCCTTGATCTCAACGGCGGCAAAATACTTTTTCCCCTCCGGGTAGGATGGCATATAAACCACCAGGCGGCCGCTGTCAACTCTCACGAGCTTAACGCCCCGGATCACCAAAAGGCTGCCCAGCTGGATATCCGCCGTCGCTTTCACCTTGGAGCCGTCCTGCAGCTCCAATTTCAGCAGCTTAACTCTCATAGACAGTGCCTCCTATCTGGTGATCTGCCGCTCCGCCTTCTGTACGCCGTCTGCCAGTGCCCCGGCAGCGGCAATAATCGGAGCCGCAGCAACGGCAGGAGCTTTTGCGCCGGCAGCTGCTGCCTTGACCGCCTCCCTGCGGATCTCGTTTTCCGTGCGCATTGTAAGGTCGTTAAAGTTGATCAGTAGCTCATCGGCGGAGTGGCCAACCGTTTCAGTCAGCTCTGCAATGGTCTCGGCCGGCGGCTTCCCTTCCACAACAATTTCCCTCATGGTGCGGTCTATGGCCGTTTGCAGCTCGCCGCCGCATAGCTTCTCGTCACGCTTTAGCGCACGGGCAATCTGCTGGAGGGCCTTCATTGCCTCCTTGGGGTTCCCGGCTGCAGTCTCCTTGATCCTGCGTAGCTCTTCCCCGGTGCTCCTCCAGACCGTTTCCCCTCCGGCATCCTGCAGAATGGGTGCTTTCTGCCCGGCAGCCTGCTGTACTTTTCCGGCATATTCGATATCCGCCTTGAGGGCATCCTGCACGAAGTTTTTGTCATAGATGACCTTCCGCCCGGGTTCCGTCAGTGTCCAGCTGTCCGGTCCGGCCAGCACGATCCCCTGTCTCTCCAGCCCTGCCAGCAACGCCTCCATCCTTTCCTTGATCCGTCCCGGCATCTCCTGCACTGTCTGCTTTGGCAGGCTGTCCGATGCCCAGAAGTAGGAGAGATCGGAGATATCTCCTTTTGGCAACAGCGGATTGGCCAGCCGATACTCCTTCAGCTCGACGGTTAGCTCGGCCATCTGCCGCTCCTTGTACTGGGTAACAGTTCTCATCACCGTCATCCCGGCCCGGATTGTCATTTCCGTCAACCGGCCGACATCGGCCAGCTCGTCATTGGTGATCTGATCCAGATACATTGTTATTCACCACCTTTTTTACTCTCGTTTCCCACGGTGCCCTCCTTCGGCTTGTATCCTGCAAACTCCCAGTCGGTCACACGCACCCGGAAAGCCTTTCGTTTTTCGCCCTCCGTGGTGGTATAGCGCTGCCAGCCAAAAGCCCCGGAGACGAAGATCCTGCTGCCCTTTTTGAAGTTATCGGCAATAGACTGCCCGACCTTTCCCCACGCATCACAGTCAATAAAATCCGTGACCTCCTGGCCACCCTGGTAGTCATCGCAGGCAATGGAAAAGTTGCAGACTGTATTTCCTCCCACCTGCCGCACCTCCGGATCAGCCGTCAAGTTCCCGCCAAAGGTTATTCTCCGAATACTCATGTTTGCTTTCCTCCTGTCTTTGATAGTTTGTTTGTTCCGGTCCTTGTTGTTTATTTCTCTCCCGCTGCTGCAGCAGCTGCACCGTCAGCGGAGGTCTCACTCCGAGCTCCTGTGCCTTCCCGCCTTCTTCGACCTCCTTCAGCCCCTCTGCAAATCCCGCTTCCATCAGCTGTTCCCCTCGGCATTCTTTTTCGTACTGTTCCCGGTGCTGCAGCGCCAGCCGGGCATAATCCTCCTCAATGGATCGGTTATTCGCATAACCGGCGCTGCCTTTTATGTCGTTACCAATCCGGGAAAACAACGGGTGCTTCTGTGTCCGGAATTTTTCACAGAAGAATGGGCGGCCGCCCATTAGCACAATAGAGTTTTTGTTTTCCGCATCGATCACCGCCAGCTCATCGACGGTCAGCAGCTCCCGGCCCACACCGCGGTCAGAAAGAGAACCGCCGCCTTGCTTCCCGCCGGTGTTCCGGCTGCTGTTTTCCTCGGTGATGGTGGTTTTTCCAAGGCGCTTAACCAAATCCTCACGGGTCTTGACGCTGTTGGTGCCAAGATAGTTATAGATCGCACAGTTCGAAACGATCGTATCCTCATCTTTATCATAGTTATGCTCAAGCTGCTGCACCGACTGAATGATCGGTACCACTCGGATCCCGTAGGACCTCACCAGTGTCAGGATGGTGGAAAAGTCATTGATCTTGCCAAGGTTCGCAAATTCATCCAACAGTAACGCCAGCGGCACCGGCAGCTTGCCGCCGCCCTCACGCTCCGCCTTGCGCTGGATGTAGGAAAACAGTGTTGATAAGAACATGGCCGAAATGACACGGTAGGTACGGTTCTGTGGCGGCAGCACAAGGTACAGGACCGTTTTTTCCTCCACCAGCCCGTCAATATCCATTTCATCTCTTGCCGTCAGGACCTTTACATCGGTGATATTCCAAAGCCGCAACCTGCTGGTCGTGGAGATCAGGATGGACTGCAGCGTTTCGGCAGGGGCCTGCTTAAACTGCTTATAGAATGTCAATGCAGCATTGCCGGGGTCGGTCGCCTCCAGTATCCTCATTTGGATCTCATAGGGGGAAAACGGCATGATCTCCCCCTTAATAACAACCAATCCGCCGATCAGCTCCAGTGCCCTGGCAAAGGTCTTTTCTTCCCCCTCCGTCTGTACCAGATAGGTGAGTACGGAGGTCAGGAGCATGGCCATCGAGTCTTCCCAAAACTGATCACCTTGCCCGGTTCCGTCAGTGCGGCTGTTAAAGACAAAGGTGTCCACCAAAGCCATCACTTCATCCTCTCGCTCCAAATACTCCAGTGGATTAAAACAGTTGGAGTATCGCAGGTCCTTGAGGTTTAATACCCGCACCTTATAGCCGTTATCCTCCATGACCTGCCTTGTCTGCCGGTACAGCGTTCCCTTGACATCGGCGACCACATAGCTGCCGGTCATCTGCAGCATATCCGGGATAACGACGCGGAAGCTCTTTCCGGCACCGGTATCACCGACCACCAGCTCATGCAGGTTTTTCAGATCATTGTTTTGGGGGTCAACATAAAGCCCCTCTGCCACAGGGATCGTATGATCGGGGTTGGAAAATGCGCGTCGCTCCTCCCCGCTTGCCCACCGGGCAGAGCCATACTCGACGCCACGGAAGGGATCCAGGCGCTTGGTGGAAAGCAGGAAAAAGCCAAGGATCAACGCCATCACCGGCAGGCCGGCAAGGTACATCCGGCCCAGTGCTCTCCATGTATCCGCAGAGAACAGAGGAACCGTCGGGAAGAAGGTAAACAGCGCCCCCATGGAGGTCATAAACGCCACAATGCCGGGGGGCTCTCCGGTTTTGCCGAGCCATGAGAGATAGTGTAAGAACAGATAGCCCTCCAGCAGCACCATGATAGCCAACGCCACCAAAGCCGCCTTTGGTCTCTTCTTTCTGCGGTCCGGCCGCAGCTTAAAATCCGTATCCACCCGATAGCCTTTTCCGGGCATTACATCACATCCTTTCATCCTTTGCTTCGGCATAAGAAAAGGGCCGGCCAATCGGGTGTTTTCCGGCTGGCGGGCCTCTCATATCATGGGTTATTCTCTATGTTGACTTTTGAAAACGGATGCGCTGCAATAAGGGTGAAAGGACGGCCGGTGACGGTAGTCCCCAATAGTGTTACAGAAGTAACCGCATGCTTGGAGACGAGGCGGTTGCTTCTTTTTGCTGTCTCTACGATTGCACCACAAAGAAGCTGCCCCCGAAGATACAGAAAAAGGGGCGCCGCCAACCGTTTGGTCGTCCTTTCGTTCCTATTCTACATTATTTTCACGAAGAAGACAATATTTTTTACCGTTCCGGTCCTTCTCCTCTGTGCAGCTTACTCCTCATCAAGGCGATCCTCCTCAATCTCAACGAGCCTATACTTTGCTTTACCGATCAGAACCGTGTCGGCCGTTCTGGTCCGCTTGACGCGGCCTCTGCCGATCGGGCGACCATCCGGATCGAAGAAGCGGGCATTGTTAAGGCGGATCCAAAGGAACGCGCAAACAACGATTGCCCCGGTTCCGCCAACAGCGGCAGCCACAACAGCCGCCCTGCTGGGGGTATAGGTTGCAGTTGCTTGGATTTCATAGCGTTCCGGTCCATCAGTCAGTCCGTTAGAGTAGACCGCTTCCGCGGAATAATAGGTTACTGCGGGGTTGCCTTCGTGCCAGGTCAGCCGGCTACAGCGGAAGGTCACATTGCGTAAGGACTGACCATCGCTGCCTGTCGCCCACTCGCCGCTCCATGCTCCGCTTTTAATCCGGAAGTTGTCGGCATTAAGCCCGAGGTACTGCAGATAAGCAGTCTCATAACCGCCGATAACCGGGGCGCTATCATTATATGGGATCAGCTCATCGCCCAGATAGTATTTCGTCATTGTCGGGCTGCCGTACAGCGTAC
The DNA here is from genome assembly GCA_004557855.1 of Oscillospiraceae bacterium. Lineage (GTDB taxonomy): Bacteria > Bacillota > Clostridia > Oscillospirales > Ruminococcaceae > Angelakisella. The sequence continues at coordinate 37,028 of SFFJ01000009.1, read as the reverse complement.
CTGTTACGGTAATCGGATCCCAGCTCCAGTAGCCCTGCGTGCCCTCGCTGCGATGCTCGGTGTAATCGGCTTTTTCAAGCTGAAGAATGATCTCCTCTCCATCTACCGTCACGGTATAAGTCTCCGGTACACTCTTGTTGTCCAGCGAGTCAAAGGAAACGGTTTCCTCGATGCGCTTCCCGGATGGGATCGTGCGCAGCAGCAGATAATCGATGCCCCGCAGTCTCCAGGTCACATCTCCATCGGAGATCTTCTTTGCCAACTGCAGCTCATCGTCCTCCCGGTCACTTGTGAAAACATAGGTGTTAATCAAAGCATCCTTTGTTTTTCTTTCCCTGATCAGTTCTGCTTCTTCCCATGGTTCACCGGCGCCGGTTCCCGGGTTTGTTGTGGTTGAATAGTTGGGGCCTTTGGGCTTATGCAGCTCCATGCGGCCAATTTCTTCCGGAATAATAATTACCGGCGGTCTTTCATCTGTTTTGTTGACGATAACATGGCCGCCGTTTGCCGTCACCGTAACTGTTGTGCCGGCCAAAGGTGAGTACATAAACCGGAAGTACCAGCGCTGGTCGGGATCATACTCATAATTGGCCGGTGCCTTCAGCTCTCGGATATAGTAGCTGCCAAGGGGAAGATCCAAGGAAGAGGTGCCGACACCGTCCTTAATGCGGATGACCTCCAGTAAAGAGTCTGCGGGAATAAGTACCTTGGGAAGTACCGCCTCCTTCTCTTTTGTTGCAGTGCTGGGAATTGCAGCTGGGATCTCTGCTGCAGGGATTACAGGCTCCGGCTCCGGATCGTCGCCCTCGGCATCGGTAGGAACAGCAGGCGGTTTCGCAGGCAGTTCTGCAGGAACTGCGGGCGGTTCCGCAGGAGGTCCTTCCTCTGCCTGGCTGCCATCGGTATTCTCTGTGGCCTGCTCATCTTCAGAGGAGTGTGCATCGGCTCCGTCTTCCTTTTCGGTCTCCGGAGCAGCTGCCTCTGTGGAGGTCTCTCCGGAGCTCCGGCCGGTCAAATCATCGCCGGTAACGGCCTCCGGATCCGCCAGGACCTCGATGGTGCCTTCTACAATAAGGCCATCTGTGTTTTGTACGGTAAAGGTGGTGCTGCCGGCCGCAACGCCGAAGAAGCACCTGCTGTCGGGATCGTAAACCACAACGCTCTTATCCTTCACATGCACCGAGTATTCCTGTGCTGCGTCTTCACTGAAGGTCACATCCAGCTTATCGGTTCTTTCATCGACACGCTTCCCGGCAATCAACCGGTAGTTGGTCCTTGCGACGGTCATTGTCAGTGTATTCTCCCCATCCTGCATACTGCTGGCCGGCTTTGCCTCCGGCATCGGATCCGGCAGCTCTGCATCTTCCGCCAGCACTTCGATGGTTCCCTCAATCGAGAGCCCTGCCGCCGAAACAACGAAGGTGGTGCTTCCAACCTCTGTGCCGATCAGTTCAAATACTCGATTGTCGTGGTTCTTTACATTTGCCACTTCAATGGGCTTACCGGCCGGGTCCGGGTTTGCCATCTTTTCTACCGTCACGGTAACCTGCTCATCCGCAATCAGTGAGGAAAGCCCGATATCCAAGGTCACAGTCTCGCCCTTCTTGATGATGAAGTTGCTGCGCGGCATTACGATCCATGCCTCATCTGCGGAAGCGTAAATGCTTTGCGCATTGTATAGCCCGAAGTAGACATCATTTGCAGGCTTGTTGCCGTTCTTGGTTACCGCTTCTTTGAGCACCTTAAAGATGACATTCTGACGAATGTTTTCGACCTCCAGATACTTCGGATAGATAGTTACCGCCTGGCCTGCATATGCAAGCACAACATCGATCGGTTCACCGTCAGTCAGATAGCCCCATGTGGTGGCTACCTCTTTCACGGTATAATGGCCCAGTTCCAGCTCGGAGGTCTGCGCCATACCGGTGCGGTCGGTCTTTACGGTCTCCACAAGCTGCCCTGCGGTATAGTACACGGTTCCCTCGGGGGTAGCGATGTCCTCCGCGGCATACACCTCAAAGGTTGTACCTCCGGCCAGCAGTCCGATCTTCCAAAGGGGCTTCAGTCCATTCAAGGAAAGCAGTGTCTTATACGCTTCAGCGCCAACCAGCAGATTGCCGGACTTCTCAAAGACGATCCGGGCCTTCTGCGGCACATCCGCCTGTTTGATGTTCAGTGTCAGATAGATCTTGCTGTTGTTTGCATCACTCTTATTGATGGTGAATGCAAACGGCTCCGCCTGAACATAGCCTTCCGGGCTTTCGATCTCATAGAGTAGATAATCCCCATACACGAGATAATCCGGCATGGTAAAGGTTCCGGTTGCATCAGTCTTGAAATCGGTCAGTGTATGGGGGTTGGGATAGCTGATGGTCTGGTGGATCCAGTGGCCGTCAACCTTCCAGGTTACAGGGCTATTTGTTGCGGTTGCAGCCCCATCAGCTACTTTCACCGTCCCAGTGATGGCTTGCCCACCGGGCAGCCTTACGCTATATTTGGTTGTGCCGGCAGCCACACCGATTATCGACCAGTTGCCATCGGTCTGCTGCTCCGCCTTGGCCACACCGGCGTCGGCGATGTAAACAGCGTAAGCATTGGCGAAGTCGGTCTTGATCGCCGCCTGCTCTGCCGCTGTCCAGCTGATCGCCTTTGTTCCATCCTTGAGAACAACCGCTGCCGGACCAACAAAGTCAAGGGAAAGCTCCGGTGCCGCAGCGCTCTCTCCCGGGGCGATGGTGAGGCTGCTGTAATCCATCGAAACAGTAGGCGGTACAACGGTGTCCGCCGTTACAGTACCGTCCCCCGCGACGATCTTCCTGGTATAGGGCCGCAGCGGATGCTCGGTTGCCCCATTGGCAGAAATGTTGTCCCAGCTCCAAATGCGATAGGTCGTGTTGGCTGCCGGGATCGTCTTACCGGACTGTGCATCGGTCTTGCGGACAGTAACGGTCTGCTTGAGGGTCTTGTTCTCCAGAATGTAATTGTAATTGAAATCGTACCAGCCGGAGGCATAGGGATAGTCCTCGCCGGACCCACTCTTGGTCTCCGTGGGTGCGGTCGCAGGCTCTGCCTCCGGGTCACGGCCTATAAATACCTCAAACATGTCCGGCTCGCGCCCCTCGTAGGGGTTCAGCTCGATTACGGTGTATAAGCCGTAAGGCAGCCGATAGTCGATGCCTGCGGTGCCGTTTGCTGCGGAGTTGTCCAGCTCGCCCCAGCTGCAGTAAACCACCGTGGACGGGTCAAGGGTCGTCGCCCGGCCGGTGCTGTCGGTCCGCAGAACCATGTAAAGGTCCTTCATGGAGATCCTTGCAAGGTCGGTTTCCTCCGCTCTCCCCTCCTCTACGCTGGGATTGCCGTTGGGAAGCGGATTGTCGGCGTCCAGATCCCTCTGCTTAAACCACTCATCAGGCAAAGGAGAGTAGAAGTTATTGTTTACAAGGTCGAGATACCCCCAACCGGCGGTAGATGCGCTGCCGGAGGTGCCGTCCCCCACCGGGTCATCGGTGGTGGAATAGATGGGATTGCCGCCGGCGGCCGCCTTGCTGTTCAGGTACACCGCAAAGTAAACGCCCTCTGCAGGCTGCTTATTCATCTCATAGGCGTTGCCGTCCATCTCGTTCTCAACGGTATGGTTTTCGTTAAACTTTGTAAGGGTCAGATCCGCCTTTATAACGGTGTTGGCGTACTGGTTCTTATTGCCGGTATCGCCCGCCGCTTTGTCGTCAAAGGAAAGGATGTTGGTCCCGCTGCCGGTATAGGCATTGGTGATGGTATAAATCTGCCCACGCGCCTTGGCGCCCTGGAACACATAGCCGTCGCTCGGCGTGATCTCCTGCAGGGTATAGACGCCCTGCTCGATACCGTTGATGGTAAAGCTGCCGTCGTTGCCGGTCACTGCAGTTGCAACCAGGTCACCCTCGCTGTAGATCTTGATCCAGGTGGAGGGCAGGTATATGTCCTTGGCTGCCCGCAGCTCGAATACGGCACCGGCAAAGGTAGCATCACCCTGCGGAGTGCGGTAGTTGCCGTGGTTGAGGGAAATCGTCTCATTATCGACCTTGGTAACGGTCAGCTGACCGCGCTGCCGATAATCTTCAACCGATGCGTAGGAGGTGCCGTCGGTGCCTCCGCCGCCGGACACGGTAATGGTCGCCTCTGCTTCGGCTCCCTCAACGGGTTTCCCTTCCCCGTCCTTTTCCACCTCCACGGTGATCTCTGCGCTCCATGCGTCATTGAGGAGATACCCATAGGGAGGTGTGACCTCTCTCACGGTAAAGGTGCCTTCCCCCAGCTCCACCGTACACGGCAGCTCGTAGGTTCCTGCGCCTGTGCCATCGCCGGAGATCTCGATCACAGCTCCGGAGATATTATCGAAAGCAGCCGAATTGGAGGATGCCGGAGCAAAGGTAATAAGCCCGGTATTGTAATTGGCTGCATTAAATCTCTCCGGGTCGGTCTTTCGGAAGGAAATCGGGACGGTAGGGCCGTCGCCGTCCCCGCCGGTCCCGGGCTCGGGATCCTCCTCCGGGATGAAGCTGACAATACCCATACCGAGATAGTTGATGATATTGGTATCGTTCTGGATGCCGGTCTTGGCGCCGGACCATTTGGAGAAGCCCAGGTCGCTCTTCTCCAGATAGAGGGACAGCGGCAGCTGCTGGTGGGTGGCGTTACCCATAGTGCGCAGCAGCAAGCCATTGATAGCCCGGTCAAACAGCGCCGCCTCGGTTGCGGTCATCGCGTACTTTTGACTATCAAAGGTATAGTACAAAATCGGTTCGATAAACAGCTTGTAGTCACCGCTGATCAGGGTATCATATGCCATTCCGGTCACATCCCCGATCCAGCGGATGACCGTCTCATCGGTAAAGTAATCCTTGATCGCCTTGATATCCGGCGCACCGCTTGTCTTCACAATTGTTGGAATAGGAACGGCAGGCACCTTCCATACATAATCGGTAAGTTGAATGGATAAAGCAGAACCGCCTCTGTAGTCAAACTTGTTGGTTTTTCCGTAATGCCTATAGTTCTCATAACCGGAGCTCTTGTTTGCCGCATCATAGGTTGCGGAAACCACCGTCTGACTGGCCACATCGACCACACAGAAGCGGATGCCCCAATCACCATTCCAGAAGCTGTCTCCCGTCACGGTCTCGGTCTGACCACCGCCGGCCTCCATGTTGCCCTCACCGACTGCCCAGGCTGTGCCGGGTAAACCGGTAATGAGAAACAGCACAGCCAGCAGGGCCGATAAAATGCGTTTGCTCATATTGTTTTCTCCTTTTCAAAAGTCTTGCTGAAAAAAATTATAGAGAAGAGCAGCCGCATCGCTGCGACTGCTCGTTAAGACGAGTATTCTCTTTTATGCTACATGACACCGACCTTGTTGCCGGAGAGTTCCGTAGGGCCGTCATAGACATCTGCTCCCCCGCCACTCTCGCTGCGGTGGTCTTCGACCCAGCCGAAACCAAGAACATACTCATACTTTTGCCCGTTCTCAATCTTTGTGTCCCCATCCTTGGGGCCGGTCTGGGTCTGCCCCTGCTGCTGGCCGGGGTTCTGCTGCTGTTTGTTTTCTGGCTCCTTGGCAGGCGTCTGCGGCTCTTTCGCCTCTTCCGGTTCCTTGGCCTCTTCCGGTTGTTTGGCCTCCTCGCCGGGGTCTGTGGGGTTCTGCTCCTCAACCGGCGGGGTGACCTCGGTGGTTCCGGTTTCCTCCCCGGGGTTCTCTTCCTTTCCCACCAGTTCATTCGTCCCATGCTGCTCATCCTCGATATCGGGAACATTCTTGCCGCAAGCTGCGCAGCAAAGCAGCAGCATAACAATCAGGATCACTGCAATAAGTCTCTTCATGGTAAATACCTCCTGTTCTTTTTATGTCTTCTCTGGCTTTAGTTTATCATGTTATTGGAAAAAGGGCAACAGAAAAGCCCCTCAATGGGGGCTTTTCATCATGTGCCTTTGCGGAGAATAGCAAGATAGTCCTTATAGGCAAAGGTTCTGTTTCTCCTGCCGGTCGTGGTTTGTTCCAAAATTCCTGCAGAGGAAAGCCTTTCTACTACATTGGAAGCGGTCCCGAAGGTAATCCCCAATGCTTCTGCGGTTTTTCCGATTTCGATGATTGGGTTTGCTTCCAGGTACCGAAACACGAGCATCGCATTTTTGGAAGCACGCCCCATTCCGGCAACAAGGTCAACATTCTTATCATGCAGGGCCGTCAGCTCATCGATGGCCGCTATGGCATCTTTCGCCGATTCTGCAAGGGCCTGCAGGAAGAACTTTACCCATTGCTCATAGTTTCCCTTGCTCCGCACCTCGGTCATGCGATCATAGTACTCCACACGGTTCTTTTTTAAGAAGTATGAGATATATAGAGCCGGGGTAGTTAAGATCTTTTTCTCCATCAGGAATAAAGTGATAAGCAGGCGTCCTATGCGCCCATTGCCATCCAAAAAGGGGTGTATCGTTTCAAACTGGTAGTGGATCAGTGCAGCACGAATCAAGCCATCCAATCTATCATCGGCATTGATGTATTTTTCCAGATCGGACATCGCCTCCGTCATGTCATCGGGAGATGGAGGAATGTATTTTGCATTCCGCAGCGTGCTGCCTTTCCCGCCAATCCAATTTTGAGAACACCTGAATTCTCCCGGGTTCTTTTCCTGCCCCCGGACGCCCTCCATAAGGATTGCATGGGTCTCCTTGAGCAAGCGATTGCAGAGCGGGAGCTCATGAAGTCTCCTAATGGCATACTCGGTTGCCTTGATGTAATTGACAACATCTGCAACATTACGGTTTGTATTGTCTTCGATCAGCGGATCAAGAACATCCTCCAGGGTGGCCTGTGTTCCTTCGATTTGAGAGGACATGAGCGCTTCTTTTCTCACATACATGGAGACAAACAAATCGACATCGGGAATGCGTGTTGCCACGCTCTCCAGGATGGCCAGCTGCGAATTCGCCTTAATCAGCTGTTCAAGAATATCCTCGCTTATCTCGATGGGCGGCGTCGGCGGCAGGGGAGAAGGCACGAATGATTGGTATGCCATTTCTCCGGATAGGTTTGTCTTCCAGTAACCGGCACGATCGTTCATTTTCCTTTCACTCCCTTTCCAAGATCAGAATACTAACTTAATCATATTCCCCTTATTTCAATTTGTCAAGCAAATTTGGAATAACAAGCGGCCAATCCTCGCCTTATTTCAATCAGCATTCCCGGAATTACTCATTTGAAAAGCATTTCCGCTAATGTGAATAAAGAAACGGTACACACTATATTGTATCCATCAGCGGCTGCAGCAGCTTTTGGAACATCTTTGTGTTCTCTGTATTCTTTATCAATGGATCGGGGTTATAGGCAACGGCATAGCCCCGGCACTTCCCTTGCCGCAGGTTCTTAATATAAGACTTTGCCTGTGCTTCATTTGCCGGCCATAAAAGGTACTCAATCGTATCTGCATACTTGTTGCCGCGCAGATAATCCGTCAAGGTGTCGATCTCCCACGCCGACACCCCGCACACCAACAGTTTGCAGCTGGCCTTCAAAAACTGTTCGGTGTTGTGGCCGTTCAATCTCCCCAGGTCCCGGATCACCACCCGGTGGCAGCCCAGCGCCTGGGCTTCATCGGTATAGATCGAGATCCCCTCCAGCACAATGCAGCCGTTGCTCTCTTTGAGCAAATAATAATCTTTGGCTCGACGAAAAACCTCCCGGTCGGTCAACACACCAACATCCTTTTTAAGCCGGTGCAGGCAGGCCGCCAGCTCCAATGCCGTGTGCGTGCTGCCGCCGTGCGGGTAAAGCGCTGCCACCCCGATCACAACATTACCAAGCACCTTGGTTTGGATCGTTTCTCGTTCGACGATTTTTTCCACCAGCAGTATTTCCAGCTCTTTTTCCTGCTCCGGTGCCGCTACCGGCCGCACCTCCGGAATAGGCTTCGGTATGGGCTCCCGATCCTCTTCTGGTCCCGCTTGATACCCCACAACATCCTCCGCGGTGTATGTGCGTTCGATTGCATCCTCCAGCCGATCCTCATCAACCGCACCGGTAAGGATGTTGTAGATCCCCTGCCGCACCAGAAAATCAGAAAAATACTTGTATTCCGCATCGACTTCCCCATAAATGAATACAATCCGGCACTGTTCCTTCAGATTCCTGCAGCGCTGGATCACATCCGTCATTTCCGTTTTGCCGCTTAATTCCCTTGAAAGAATTACGGCATGGGGATTGTAATTGATAACCGCATCCAGAACAGCCTCCCTTTTCCGCACCGTTGTCAAAACATCTATCGCTTCCATTCTGGCGATGCACCGTTCGATTTTCCTGTTTCCGACGGCAACCACTACTTTAACACTCATTTCTCCACCCCCTCTCTAAACTCTCGAATATCTTTGATTATCTCTGCTGTAATATCTCCCTCATAAGCCTCACGGCGTTCTGTCGAAAGCACAACAAGCAATCTCCTCTGCCCCGCTTTGGTACAAAAAACAAATCGAGAAAAAACATTATCCGTTCCCATCAGCGGCAGCCGGCTTTCCGAAACGATGTACTTTGGCCCGATGTACCCAAGGTACTGCTCCAGCAGCTGTTCCGGGAGCTCTGCCCCGGCCATCAATTCCATCACACCACGGCTTTCCAAATAGATGCTGCAGTCCGATGTGTAGGTTTTTCTCATATGCTCCGCAAAGCTGTTATAGTATATTAAATTCATGTCATCCCCCTCCCGAATAGCGAATGAAAGGATTCCTTCATCTTAACCCAGAATGATAATACTGCTGCATCCGGCGCCTGGCCGTTATTGATGGCTGTGGCAATGACCGACACCGCCACCGAAAGAACGAGGGATCCGACCACCACCAGCACAACTTTTAAGATATTCCAAACAGCATCTGTTGCAAAGTAGTATACCGCAGAAGGTTTCTTTTTTCGCTTGCTCTGTTGTTCTTCCTTAATCTGCTCAAACAGAACCTTTTTGTGCCTTTTCATGGTGGTCTCCTTCTTGTATGTGTTCGCTGTAATTTCCTTACTGTTCAACTTGAACAACAATAATTATCCCTGTGTAACGGCAGCGACATCCTTTGCCTTGCAGCGCTTCCCGTTTACACGGAAGGCATATCCCGCACCCTCCATTTCCCGGAGTGTGTTCCTTTCCGGGATACACTCCGGATGTTCAGTGGTCGCTCTTACCTTCCCATCAAATAGAACCTCAAATAACATTGTCCTGCCCCTTTCTTTTGGCTTTCTCGCCTTTGGAAGGAGGGCCACTGTCTGGCCCTCCTCCAAGAGAGAGAGAGAGAGAGAGAGATTGGGCCACTCCTATGGGTGGCCAGTGAAGGACCCCGGCATCCGGAATTGAACCGGCCCTACCATTTTGTTGTGCAACCTTGCTGCCGGGGATATGTTTTGTTTTACGAGTTAATTGACGAAAAATGACAGTCTCCTTATAATTAGCCGCACAACTTTATAAGGAGTGATCATTATGATTTGTAAGACCTGCAAAAGAGAATTACACCAGGACTGGGTATGCTGCCCTTGGTGCAGCACAAAGAACAAAGCAGAAGCCGGCACGGACAAAACGAGAGTGTATCGCTTTTATGCAGAGCAGTTGAAGCAATCCTGGGGAGAGCTTGCGCCCAACACAGTCCGCGGCTATCAGTCTCCGTTCCGAAGGTGTGTTGACCATTTCGGGGATCTTCCGGTCGGGGGAATTACTCCGGCAATGATCAAGGCTTTCCTTGATAGCCTCGGCAAAACTTTTTGCAAAAAGACTGTCATTACCCACCGCCAGCTCATCAGCCAGACGATGGCTCTTGCCATTCTGGGCGGCGACATTACATTTAACCCTACCGACGCCAAATACCGCACCGCCGGCCGGCCCTCTGCACAAAGAGAGGAGGCCCCTGCCAAGGATCAAAAAATAATCTCCGAAGCATGGAATGAGGATATGTACTCCCGGCTTGGCTTTCTGATCAAGTGTACCGGTCTGCGGAAAGGTGAAGCCCTGGCTCTCCAGTTCAAGGATATTGATAACGCCCGCCACATTTTGCATGTATCAAAAAGTGTGTACTTTACCGGCAATACCCCTCACATTAAGGAGCCCAAAACAAAGGCCGGGATCAGGCGCGTTGTTATGCTGGATAGTCTGTCCGGAAAATTTGTCGGCAATCCGAATGATTATGTTTTTTCCTTTGACGGGAAAACGCTGCTGCGCTGCCATCAGGTTGAAAAGGGCTGGCAGGCATTTTGCGTCCGACACGGTATGGCTCAACCCCGCAAAGGTCATGGATATGTCCAGTGCTCAACGACCTTTCACCAATTACGGCACAGCTTCGCGACCAACTGCAAGGAAGCCGGTATCGACCCGCGGGTAATACAGGAAATGATGGGACATTCGTCTTATGCTGTTACAGATAGTTACACTCACATTCGGCAGTCTATGCTCGACGAAGCAAGAAACAGGCTGAACGAAATTGACCGTGCATTTTGGGCACAGCAAAAAATCCAGCCATAATTCAAATCCCTCCATCTCCGCCAACAAAAAAGACGCCTTCGGGCGTCTTTTTTGTTGGTTGGGAACACCTGCCCCGTGCAGCGGGGCGGCCTGTGCCCTGATATTACGCAAAGGGGGAACCGCCATGGTTCCCCCTTCACACTTCCCCCTCCTTGCGGAGGGACGATTGCCTTTATGTTTCGGGCGTCTTTTTTGTTGGCTTGGGGAGCACCTGCCCCGTGCAGCGGGGCGGCCTGTGCCCTGATATTACGCAAAGGGGGAACCACCATGGTTCCCCCTTCACACTTCCCCCTCCTTGCGGAGGGACGATTGCCTTTATGTTTCGGGCGTCTTTTTTGTTGGCTTGGGGAACGGGATAAACCGGTCAAATCCCGGCGGTTTTTCGCTTGCCGCGCACATTTTCACACATTAAAAAAGGACAGCGCCGCAGCACTGCCCTTTCTAAAGGAAAAATCCAATGAAAACGGTTTATTTGCACAGGGGGCTTTCCTTGGGGCGGGTGAAGTACTCCTTGGTCAGGCGGATGACCACCGGGGAAAGCAGCGCCACTGCGATGAGGTTGGGGATGGCCATCATGCCGTTGAAGGTTTCGGCGATGCTCCAGAGGAGATCGAGCTTGACGGTGGCACCGATAATGGCAACCAGGGAATAGATGACCATAAAGGGCTTGATGACCTTTTCGCCGAAGAGATATTCGCTGCAGCGAGCGCCGTACAGGCCCCAGCCCAGGATGGTGGTAAAGGCAAAGCAGCACATCGCCACGGCGGTAAAGATGGTGATCCAGTTGCCGTAGGTGCTGGTAAAGCCGCTGATGGTCAGCTCCGCGCCGGCCGCCGCACCGTAGGTGATGGGCACGCCGCTGCACAGGATAACAAGAGCCGTAAAGGTGCAGATGATGATGGTATCGACAAACACCTCAAAGACGCCGAACAGTCCCTGCTGCACCGGGTCGTTGACCTCGGCACCCGCGTGGGCGATGGAGGCGGTACCGAGACCGGCCTCATTGGAGAAGATACCGCGGGCAACGCCCTTTTGCACGGCAACAAACGCAGCGCCTACCACACCGCCGGTCACAGCGGAGGGATTGAAGGCGCCCTTAACGATGGAGGAGAACGCCGTGGGGAGATTATCGATGTGAACAATGATAATGCCAAGACCCAGCACCACATACAAAAGCGCCATAATGGGCACAAGACGCTCCGCCACGTGACCGATGCGCTTGATGCCGCCCAACAGGATCATACCGACCAGAACGGTGATGACGATGCCGAGGATGAGATTGAGGGTGGCGGTGCTGCCGGCTTCCATTACGCCAAAGCTGATGAGCGCGGTATCAATGGAGGCAACAATGGTATTGACCTGCGTAGCGTTACCGGTGCCGAATACCGCAAATACACCGAAAATGGCAAACAGTATGCCCAAGAATTTCCACTTCTTGCCCAGCCCGTTTTCGATGTAATACATCGGACCGCCGACCCAGTCGCCGTGCTTATTCTTCTGGCGGTAGTGGACGGCCAGCGTGACCTCGCTGTACTTGGTCACCATGCCCAGCAGGGCGGAGATCCACATCCAGAAGACGGCGCCGGGGCCGCCGATGGCGATAGCGCCCGCCACACCGGCGATATTACCGGTACCGACCGTTGCCGCCAATGCGGTGCAGACCGCCTGGAACGGGGTCACGGCGCCGTGGCCGGCCTCGGTGGTGCGGTGGAATATCTTACCGATGGTATTTTTCCATACGGTGCCGAATTTGGTGAACTGCAAAAAGCCGGTGCGGATGCTGAGGTACAGCCCCACCCCGAAGATGAGCACCGTAGCGGGCAGGCCCCATACGATGCCGTTTAACGTGCCGTTGATCCTTGCAATGGTGTCGATCATTTGCGTTACTTCCCTTCTCTACACAGTTTTTTGGGGGTTGTGCGGGAAAGGGTATAAAAAAACGCCCCCGCCCCTGCACATCGGCATAAGGACGAAAGCGAAAACGCCTGCGTGGTACCACCTTACTTCGCACCGCCCTCACGGGCAGCGCCTTATGGGTGCCGCGAAACACCCTGCCGCTGTAATGGGCGGCGCCCAGCGCAGCCTACCGGGTTTCCCTTTCGGTGCGCAGCTCCGGGAGAGCTTCACACATCACCGCACCCGCGCCTCTCACCGTCCGGCTGCTCTCTTTTGGGGGCAAATGTGTTACTAATTCCCTTCGTTGCTTTTGGGTTATGTAGTGTATTGTAGCGGATGAGGTTGGGATTGTCAACGGGTTTTCCGCATTTTTTGTAATTTATCCAAACGGAAATTTCATTCTGACATTATTTTTGATAAAAAAGACGGCTTCCGGCGCAAAATATGAAAGTTTCGTATCAAAATTCCTGCATCCATACGCAAAATGCGGCAGGGTATTGCATAAACTATACTAATGTTGTATAATATAAAAAATCGAACCCGAGTAATATGAGAAAGGAAGTAATAAAATGTCTGCAAATATTATTGAGCTGCACGCCGACAATTTTGAACAGGAGGTCATCGCCTCTCCCCTGCCCGTCTGCATCGACTTCTGGGCGCCGTGGTGCGGCCCCTGCCGGATGCTTTCCCCCGTCATCGATGAGCTGGCCGCCGAGGTGACCGGCATCAAGTTCTGCAAGGTAAATGTGGATGAGGAGCCTGGCCTGGCTGCCCAGTTTGCCGTCAATACCATCCCCACCCTTATCTTCAGCAAGGACGGTGCTCTGACCGGCCGGACCGTCGGCTTCCGGCCCAAGGCCGAGCTTCTGGAACTGATCGACAGCATCAAGGGCTGATTTTTCCCCCCATAACAGCGCTCCCCCGGTCTATGCGGCCGGGGGATGTTTTTATGGTTATTCGGCTTGTCCCTCCGGGGCGGGGGGTTCCGCATGCTGGTGCGGGGTACCGTCGCCGGGGTAGGTTTTTACCAGCTCGTGATACATCAGCGGCCACACGTGCTCGCTGACATCCCGGGTGCCCCGGTGCTCGCTGTCGTAGGGCAGCACCTCCAGCACCTTCAGGTTGACGGTGGTGGGCTGCCACGGGAAGTTCTTCAAAATCTTTTCGGTATTTTCAATGACACATACCACGATGGGGACTTTGGCCTTCTGTGCGATCTTAAAGGCGCCGTTGCGGAACGGCATCAGCGGCTCCTCGGTCTTATTGGTGGCGCCCTCCGGGTAGATGCCCATCGAAACCACATTGTCGTCCAGCAGCTCCACCGCCTCATTGATGGTGCGGACGGCGGCACGGTTGTCATTCCGATCCAGCGGCAGGCAGAAGCACATATGCATCAGCTTATTGACAATGGGGATCTTGAAGTTTTCCTTTTTGGAGATAAAGGCAAGGGTGAATTCCGAAAGCTCTGCCATGGTAAGCACGGGATCGAAGATGGTGCGGTGGTTGCAGACCAGCAAAAACCGGGTATCCCGCGGGATCTTCTCCCGGCCGGTAACGTTCATGCGCACCCGCAGCAGGAACATCCCCACCTCCACGATGTTGGTCATCAGCCAGTGGTAGAAGCGGGTACGGCGGTCGGCGGGGCGGTCGATGCGGATAAAGACCGACAGCAGCGCCACCAGCAGCAGGAATACAAGAATGAGCGCCAGCGTATAGCCCACGGCCAGCAGCACGCCCACTAAAAAGCACAGTCCGTGCGTCACACAGCTATACAGCGCCAGGCCGATGCCCAGCAAAATGAGAATGGTGAGGATCAACGGGGTTCCCTCTCTTTCCGGTAAGATATGAAATAAAAGAATAAATCTTTAAGATATGCTTTATTTTCTTAATATTATCTATTCTATCTTAAAGAAACTGATTTGCAATAGGCAAAATGATAATTTTGTGTTAACGATTTGAAGGCCTTGCATTTTACATACGGCAGCGGTATACTAGGGATAGAATATCCCAACCCGATATTATAAACTTTTCAGGAGGTATTGTTATGAACCATATCGATGCCAAAGGCAAGGCCTGCCCCATGCCCGTAATGATGGCAAAAAAGGAAATGGACACCGGCTGCGAGGCGCTTTCCATCACCGTGGATAACGCCATTGCCGTGCAGAACCTCACCCGCCTGGCCGAAAGCCAGGGCTTTTCCGCCGAGACCGCCGAGGAGCAGGGCTGCTTTACCGTGACCATGCACCGCACCGGTGCCCCCGTCAAGGAGATGCCAGACGAGCTTTTGAGCTGCACCGTTCCCGCTGCTGCCGATTACGTGGTATTTGTCGGCCACGATACGGTGGGCGAGGGCGACCAGGAGCTGGGCCATTCCCTCATCAAGATGTTCTTCTATACCTTGAGCGAAAAGCCCGACCTGCCCTCCGCCATCTGCTTTATGAACGGCGGCGTGCGCCTTGTCACCGAAAACGAGCAGACCATCGAGCACCTGAAGGTACTGGAGCAGAAGGGCGTCAAGCTTATCGTCTGCGGCACCTGCCTCAATTTCTACGGCCTGACCGACAAGCTGCAGTGCGGCACCATCGGCAATATGTATGATATCGTGGAAACCATGACCAAGGCGGGCAAGGTCATTACCGTTTGATGCCGAAGCCCCGTATTTTCCCCCCGACCCTCCGGCCGGGGAGATTTTTGTTTGTGCAGGGGGCGGGCCGCCGGCCGCAGGCCAAACCGTCCGGAGGACGGTTTCGGCGGGCTCCGCCCTCCCCGGCCTTCCGCATCCTTTTCACCACTTGCGCCGGTTTGGGATAGAACACCTTGATTTACCGCCCGATTGCCGCTATACTATAAGCGGTATAAAAATGGATAGAAAATCCTGCCATATTCAAAACTTCTTTTTTCCGAGGTCAAAACCCTATGATGACAAAGCTGAAAGATTTTTTACACCGGCGCCCCTCCGCATGGTATATGCTGTATCTGCCGGTCTATCTGCTCCTGTTCTTTGCGGTAGAAAAGCTGGTGCCCTCCACCTGCGATTACTGGGTCAGCTACCTGCCGCTGGATGCCTGCATCCCCTTCTGCGAATATTTTGTGGTCTTTTACTGTATGTGGTACCCGCTGCTCATCGCCACGGCTATCTACCTTTTTGTCAATGACGACCACAGCTTCCGGCTGTACGGCTGGTTTATTATCATCGGCTTTACCGGTACGCTGCTGTTCTGCCTCATCTTCCCCAACGGCCAGGACCTGCGCCCCGCCGAATTCGCCAACTCCAATTTCTTCACATGGCTGGTGGGCCGCCTGTACAGCGCCGATACCAACACCAACGTCATCCCCAGTATGCACGTGCTGGGATGCATGGCCGCCGTTTTCGGGCTGTTCCGCAGCCGCTGCATCCCCCGCTGGATGAAGGTCAGCGTCATCATCCTCACCGTGCTCATCAATGCCTCGACGGTATTCATCAAGCAGCACAGCATCCTGGATGTAATCATCGCCCTTGCGGTCAGCATCGTGCTGTACTTCGTGGTGTTTGTTTGGCTGGAAAAACGCATCGGCGGCACGCCCCTGCCCACGCCGCAGCCGTAAAGCGGCTGCTGTTGCCCACAAAGATAAGACCCGCTGCTTTCCCGCAGCGGGCCGTTTTTTGATGTGGTATTTTCAGATGGTCCCCTCCCGACCGGCTCTTTGTCCGGCCAGCAGCGCCACCACGCTGGTAAACAGGATGTACCCCAGCCCGATGTTCCAGTTGGGGGTCAGGTCGTGCAGCCAGCCCACCACCAGCGGGCCGGTGGCCGCCAGCGCATACCCCACCGACTGTGCAAAGCCGGAAAGCCGGGCGGCATCCACGGCGTCCCTGGCACGGAAGCCCATAAGCGCCAGCCCCATGCTGAAGGCACAGCCGTTGGCGAGGCCCAGAATGGCCGTTGCGGCGATCTGTACCCCTGCCGCGGTGGAAAGCATCAGCATCCCGATACCGATGATATTAAGCACCGAACCCAGCAGCAGCCAGCCCCGCTGATCCCGGCATTTCCCGGCAAGGGTGGGCACCAGCAGCGAGGGCAGCAGGCTGACCACCTGGTACAGCGAGGTCACGGCGCCCGCCGTACTGCCGGCCATCCCGCCGGACTGCAAAATGGTGGGCAGCCACCCGATCACTGCATAGAAAATAAGGGAGTTGATGCCGAAAAACAGGGTGACGCACCACGCCAGTCCGCTTTTCCAGATGGGCTTTCTCGGCGCAGGGGCTTGCTCGGGGGTGCGGTCGCTCAACCGCAGGGCGGCATTTTTGCGCCACACCAATAGGGTGATGACCACTGCGGCGCCCCATATCACCAGGGCGCCGGCCCAGCCCAGTCCCGCATTGGCCAGCGGCACATTAAGCGCCAACGCCAAGGCCGCCGCCGCCACCATCGATACGGTATAATAGGCCGTTACCTGCCCCACACGGGTGGGGTATTCCGCCTTGACGACGGCGGGCAGCAGCACATTGCCCAGCGCCGTCCCGACACCGACCACGGCGGTACCGAGGAATAGCCCGACCGTTCCCGCCATGCTTCTTAATACCGTGCCCAAAAGGATGAGCGCCAGCCCCGCCAGAATGGTGCGGCCCTCTCCCCAGCGGCGGCCCAGCCCGCCGGTCAGCGGACTGACCACCGCAAATGCGATCAGCGGCAGCGTGGTCAAAAGGCCGCTGGCGCTGCCGGTCAGCCCCAGTGCTTCGGTGATCTCCGGCAGCAGCGGCCCCACCCCGGTAATGATGATCCGCAGACAGAATGCCGCCAGAATAATGCTTAAAATCGTTGTGCGATTTTGCTTTGCGTCAGCTTTCGTAACGATCCCCCATCTCCATGATCATTTTTTCTTTTCATTGTGGAGCTGCCAATACAACAGATTGACCAGCCCGCCGACGAGGATAATGGTCCCCATCAGGTGCAGCCACAGCATCAGGATGATCAAAGACGCCAGCGACCCGTACACCAGCGTATACCGGGCCGATGCGCTGATCATCGTGGAAAACAGAATACTGATGGCCAGAATGGACAAGCCGCCCACCACGGCGCCCGGTAAAACGGGAAGTGCCGGCTTGCTGTGGGGGGTAACGCTGCGGTACAGCAGCAGCAACAGCAGCATGATGATGCCGGTAAGCAGGATAAAACGCAGCCATTTCCAGCTGGCCAGCACGTCGCCCACATGGAACCATTGATCCAGCAGCTCGATGAACCAGTTGCCGGTGGATACCACGATGACCGAAATATAGATCCCGACCAGAAATACCGCCGAATACAAAAAGCTCATCACGGTGTGCAGGAGCCCCTTATAGCGGGGCTCGCCGTACAGGTCGCCCATCGTCACCATGATGGTACCGAAGGCACCCGATGCTGCCGTAAACAGCAGGATGATGCCTGCCCACAGCATGGCCCGGGAATAGTTATCGTGGATATAGCCGAAGAAGGACACCAGCGTTTCGGTCACCTGCGGCGGGATCACCTCACTGATGAGCGAGAGCAGCTCCTCGGTATCGATGGTCGTCCGGCCGATGATGCTGGCCACGCAGATCAGCAGCGGGAAAAAGCTCAACATCAGGTAGTAGGCGAATGCCGCTGCGCTTCGTCCCATGCGGCGGCTGCCGTACAGGTCGATGATGTGGTACACCCGACTCAAAAACGGGCTGCCGTCTATTATCTTTTGCAGGAATGGCGGCACAGGCTCTCTCCCCTTTCGTCGTTTTTACGCCGCCGCCGGCCCACGGCCGCCCCGCTGCCGGGCTTCGCCCGGCACCCCGCCCTGCGGGCGGGGGACGGCGCCCCCTACGGGGGCGCCGCCGCGGGGCGGCCGGAACCCCTGCGGCTTTTGCAAATTTTCCTCGTTTCGCCCGCGGCAGCGCAGGTCACCCCACCCCGAAAAGCCTTCGGGCGTTCCGGCAGGTCATCTGCACGATCTCCTCGGCGCTCCCGCCTCGGATCTCCGCCAGACGCTCCGCCACATGGGGCAGCATACTGCTGTCGCAGCGCTTCCCCCGGTAGGGCTCCGGCGCCATATAGGGGCAGTCGGTCTCGATCAGCAGCAGGTCATCCGGCACAGCGGCGGCCGCCTGCGGGGCCTTGCGGGCGTTCTTAAAGGTAATTGCCCCGGTAAAGCCGATATACATCCCCAGCGCCGCCACCTCCCCGGCCATCTCCGCGCTGCCGGAAAAGCAGTGCAGCACCCCGGCAGGGCGCAGCTCCCGCAGCACCTCCAGCGTATCGGCGTGCGCCTCCCGGTCGTGGATGATCACCGGCAGTCCCAGCTCCTTCGCCAGAAGTATCTGCTCCCGGAACAGCACCTGCTGCCGTTCCCGGGGCGGGTTTTCCGCCCAGTAGTAGTCCAGCCCGATCTCCCCGATGGCCCGGCATTTGGGGTGGGCGGCCAGCTCCTTTAACGCCTCCCGGTAGTCTGCGGGCGCATCGCCCGCCTGCTCCGGGTGGATGCCTGCGGCAAACCAGATAAAATCATACCGTTCCGCCAGCCGGCAGGCCGCACGGCTGCTCGCCAGATCAGACCCTATGGTCATAATATATTCCACACCCTCCCGGTGGATGCGCTGCAGCAGCTCATCCCGATCGGCATCAAACCGTTCGTCATCATAGTGGGCGTGGGAGTCGAATATCCCGTTCATGGCCCCTCCTTTGGGGAAAAACAGAGCCGGCGGCAATGCAGCTGTCGCGGCCCCGCTTTTATCTCTGCCCGGCAGGATGGGGAAAGGCTCCCGTTCCTGCCGCGGCCTATTGGGTTTTTTCTGCCGTCAGCACAGCTTTGCGCCGGCGGGGATGGCGTCATCCAGCATCAGCAGGTGCAGCCCCTCCCCCTTTTCGGCGGAGATCAGCATCCCGTTGGACTCCCGGCCCATCATCTTGCGGGGGGCCAGATTGGTGCAGGCCACCACCGTTTTGCCCACCAGCTCCTCCGGCTTATAGTACTTCGCTATGCCGGAAAGGATCTGCCGGTTGGTGCCGGTGCCGTCATTCAGGGTGAAGCAAAGCAGCTTATCGCTCTTTTCCACCTTTTCGCAGGCCAGCACCTTACAGACGGTAAACTCCACCTTTTCAAAGTCGGGGAAGGCGATCGGCGCCTTGGCGGGAACGCTCTCCTCCTGCGGTTCCTCCTTGGGGGCTGCGGCGGCCTCCAGCTCGGCCAGCTCCTTTTCCATATCGATACGGGGGAACAGCACCGGGCCCTTCTGCACCGTCACCTCGGCGTGCAGACCGCCGAAGGCGGCAGCGGACTCCCAGCTGCGTTCCTCTGCGGACGCGCCGATCTGATCCAGGATCTTCCCGGCGGTTTCCGGCATATAGGGCACCAGCAAAATCCCCGCCAGCCGGATGCTCTCCAGCAGGTTATACATCACCGTGGCAAGGCGGGCACGCTTGGTTTCATCCTTGGCCAGCACCCACGGGGCGTTTTCGTCAATGTATTTATTGGCGCGGGAAACCAGACGGAAAATCTCGGCCAGGCCGTTCTGGAAGGCAAAGGCCTCCATCTGCTTTTCGTAGTTATCCCGCAGGGCGTTGCCGATGGCCACCAGCTCCTCATCGGCAGGTGTGCTCTCCCGGTCGGCGGGCAGGGTACCGCCGAAATATTTTTCCACCATCGCCACGGTACGGCTGACGAGGTTGCCCAGGTCGTTGGCGAGGTCGGTATTGATGGTGCTGATGAGCAGCTCATTGCTGAATACCCCATCGGAGCCGAAGGGGAAGCTGCGCATCAGGAAAAAGCGGATGGCATCCACGCCGTAGCGGTTGCACAGCACCACGGGATCCACCACGTTGCCCTTGGATTTACTCATCTTGCCGCCCTCCAGCAGCAGCCAGCCGTGGCCGTAAACCCGCTTGGGCAGCGGCAGGTCCATCGCCATCAGCATGGCCGGCCAGATGACCGAGTGGAACCGCACGATCTCCTTGCCGACGAAATGCACATCGGCGGGCCAGTATTTTTCCACATCGTGGTACTTATCGTTTTTGTAGCCCAGTGCGGTCATGTAGTTAAAGAGGGCATCCACCCACACATACACCACGTGCTTGGGGTCAAAATCCACCGGCACGCCCCAGGTAAAGCTGGTGCGGGAAACGCACAGATCCTGCAGCCCCTGGTTGATGAACGCCTTCATCTCATTGACACGGGAGGCCGGGGTGAGGAATTCGGGGTGCTCATCGTAGAGCTTCAGCAGGCGGTCGGCGTATTTGGAAAGCCGGAAGAAATATGCCTCCTCCTCGGCATCCACCACGGGGCGGCCGCAGTCGGGGCAGCAGCCGTCCTTCAGCTGGCTTTCGGTCCAAAAGCTCTCGCAGGGGGTGCAGTATTTGCCCTTGTAGGTGCCCTTGTAAATATCCCCGCGGTCGTAAAGCTCCCGGAAGATCTTCTGGATGGACGCCACATGGTAGTCATCGGTGGTGCGGATAAAGCGGTCATAGCTGATGTTCATCAGCTTCCACAGCGACTTGAAGCCGCCTTCCCCCTCCACGATCTTATCGACATACTGCTGCGGGGTCACGCCGGCGGCCTTGGCCTTATCCTCTATCTTCTGGCCGTGCTCATCGGCCCCGGTGAGGAACATCACATCGTAGCCCTGCAGGCGCTTATAGCGGGCCATGCAATCGGTGGCCACGGTGCAGTAGCTGTGCCCGATGTGCAGCTTATCGGAAGGGTAGTAGATGGGTGTGGTGATATAAAACTTTTTCCGGTCCATGATTTTACCTCCTGCGCGAATGAGCGCAATTTTTCATTATCAGTATATTATAGCACGCTTTGCCGCCAAAGCAAAGTTTTTTTGCCGGGGAGGGGCCAAAGGGCCGCATTTCGGCGGGTTTTTGCGGCCGGGCGCAGCCCCGCCCGCCTGCGGCGGGCGACACGAGCGAAGCTCGTGTGTTTCGGCGGAGCCGAAACGGGCTGCGCCCGATCCCGCGGCTTGCAGGGGCCCCTCCCCGCAAAAAAGCAGGGCCGGAAGCCGACCCTGCACAGTACTTGCGTAAGCAAACGATCACTTTTTCTTCTTGAGGTTGGGGTTCTTGGGGTGCTTTTTGCGGACGGAATAGCCAAAGGAGCCGATTTTTTTGCCCATGGCAAAGTATTCCCCATGGGAATAGGCCATCAGCCCGGCCTTTTCCAGATGCAGCTTGCCCGCCTCATCCAGCAGCCTTTCCTCCACATCCACCGCAACGATCTCGGCCAGGAACATATCATGGCTGCCCAGCGGGATGATCTCCCGAACCTTACATTCCAGCGCCAGCGGGCTTTGGGCGATGACCGGGGCGGAGAGCTTCGAGGCCGGTTCGACCGTCAGCTTGGCGGCGGCCAGCTTATCCATATCCCGGCCGGAGCGTACCCCGCAGAAATCGGTGGCACGGGCCATAGCGCCGGTGGTCAGGTTGATGACAAACTCCCCCGTTTCCCTGATGATGCCGTAGGAATGGCGTTCCGGGCGGATGGAAACATAGGTCATGGGCGGGTCGCTGCAGGTGATGCCCGTCCAGGCGATGGTCAGGGCGTTAGGGTGTTCCACGGTGCCGCAGCTTACCAGCGCCGCCGGTACCGGCGCCAGCAGGGTGGAGCCTTTCCATTCTGTCTTGCTCATATTGAATTCCTTTCCGCGGTCAGCCCGCCATGTCGCTTATCACTTTGATGAACAGCAGCACCAGCACCACGATGATGACCGGCCGCACGATCTTACTGCCATTTTTCATCATCATCCCGGAGCCGATAAAGTGCCCCAGCAGGCAGAACCCGCCGGAGATCACTCCCAGCAGCACCAGCACCTGCCCCTTTACCAAAAACAGCACAAGGCTGGTGACATTGGAGGAAAGATTGACCAGCTTGACGGTGCCGCTGGCCCGTTCCAGGCTCATTTTGCACAGCCCGGTATATACCATCAGCAAAAAGGTGCCGGTGCCCGGCCCGTACAGGCCGTCATACAGCCCAATGACCAGAGAGAACGCCCCCGCCAGAACCAGCTGCCTGCCGCGGGGAATGACGTCGGGCTGCTCCCCCGGCCGGACAGGCTTCCTTTTTAATACCACAAAGGCGATAACGGGCAGGGTGCCCAGCAGCAGGTACTGAATGTATTGCTGCGGAATGAGCAGGATGAGCCGCGCGCCCAGATTGGCGCCGAGGATGGCCATGACCATGCAGGGAACGGCTGCCTGCCAGTCCACAAAGCCGTTTTTCAGGTAGCGTGCGGTGGAGGCACAGGTGCCGATGGTGGAGCTCATTTTATTGGTGGCGATGGCCGCATGGGGCGGCAGTCCCGCCAGCAGGTAGGCCGGCAGGGAGATGAGTCCTCCGCCGCCGGCGATGGCGTCCACAAAGCCTGCCAGAAAGACCAGCGGGCAGATGATCAGCAATGTTTTTAAGGTCAGCATAGGGGTTCTTCTTTCTCACCATTGGGGATAATATAAAGTTATACTATCTCCCCCCGCAAAAGTCAAGGCTTGCCGCCTTTACATCCCTGCCAAAAATGGTATAATGACGGTGGAAAGCCTGCGCACGCCGCAGGCTCCGGGGAACGCCCCTTTCCGGCCCCTTCAAGGGGCCGGCGGGGGCCCGCAGGGCGTTTCGACTGCGTCGAAACCCACGGGCTGCGCCCGTGGCGGCGGCCGGCGGCCGCCGGCCCTGCGGGCCCCTACCCTGCGTACCCACCTGCCCCCTGCACCCCTGCATCCCCGCCCCCAGCAAAATCTATGCCAAGGAGGCGGCAGCCCACGCTGCCGAACAAATGCCATGAAGTACGGATTTATCAAAGTCGCTGCGGCAAGCCCCGCCCTGCGGGTGGCCGACTGCCGCTATAACGCCGAAAAAAGCGCGGAAATGATGAAGCAGGCCGCTGCTGCGGGTGCGCATCTTCTGGTGCTGCCGGAGCTGGGCCTGACCGGCTATACCTGCGGCGACCTGCTGCTGCAACCCACCCTGCTTGCCGGGGCGCAGGATGCCCTGCAAGCACTACTGGAGGAAAGCCGCGCGCTTTCCCTTACCACCGTGGCCGGGCTGCCGCTGGCGGTGGAGGGCAAGCTGTATAACTGCGCCGCCGTGCTGCACCGGGGGCAGCTCCTCGGCATCGTGCCGAAGCTGAACCTGCCGAACTACGGCGAATTCTACGAGGAGCGCTGGTTCACCCCCGCCCCCGCCGAGGTAAAAACCATTTCTCTGCTGGGGCAAGAGGTACCGTTCGGGTCCCGCCTGCTGTTCTGCTGCCGGGAGCTGCCGGAATATAAATTGGCGGTGGAGCTCTGCGAGGATCTGTGGGTGGCATCACCCCCCAGCATCCGCCATGCCGTCGCCGGGGCCACCGTTATCGCCAACTGCTCCGCCAGCGATGAAACCATCGGCAAGGCGGAATACCGCCGTTCCCTTGTTACCGGGCAAAGCGCCCGGCTGATGGCGGGCTACCTTTATGCCGATGCCGGCCGGGGAGAGTCCACCACCGATATGGTCTTTGCCGGGCATGATCTCATCGCCGAAAACGGCAAGCTGCTGGCGGAAACCGCCCTGTTCACCAATGACCTCATCCTCACCGAGCTTGACGTTCACCGCCTTTTTGCCGAACGCCGCCGCACTACCACGTGGCCTGCGGCCGAAACGTCCGGCTATACCATGGTCCCGTTCTCGCTGCCGATGGGCGAAACGACCCTGACCCGCTTTATCGACCCGCACCCCTTTGTCCCCGTCGACGACGCCGAGCGTCGGGAGCGCTGCGAAACCATTCTGGCCATGCAGGCCGAGGGGCTGCGCCGCCGTTTGGAGCACATCGGCTGTCCCAAGGCGGTACTGGGCATTTCCGGCGGGCTGGACTCCACCCTGGCGCTGCTGGTGGCCGTCCGCGCGCTGGACCTGCTGGGGCGCCCCCGCACCGATATGGTCGCCGTGACCATGCCGGGCTTCGGCACCACCGCCCGCACCCGCTCCAACGCCGAAATCCTGTGCGAACGGCTGGGCGTTACGCTGCGCACCATCTCCATCGCGGCGGCGGTACGGCAGCATTTTTGTGATATCGGCCATGATGAAAGCGTGACCGATGTGACCTATGAAAATTCCCAGGCAAGAGAGCGCACCCAAATCCTGATGGACATCGCCAACCAACAAAACGGCATCGTGGTGGGCACCGGTGACCTTTCCGAGCTGGCGCTGGGCTGGGCGACCTACAACGGCGACCATATGTCGATGTACGGGGTGAACGGTTCCATCCCCAAGACGCTGGTGCGGCACCTGGTGCGGCACGCCGCCGATACCTGCGGGGAGGACGCCCTTGCCGCCGTTCTCTACGATATCCTGGATACGCCGGTCAGCCCCGAGCTGCTGCCTGCCGGAGAGGACGGCACCATTTCCCAAAAGACCGAGGATCTGGTGGGGCCCTACGAGCTGCACGATTTCTTCCTTTATCATTTTTTCCGCTACGGCTGCCCGCCCGCCAAGATCCTGCATCTGGCCGAAACGGCCTTTGCCGGCCAATACGACCGCGCCACCATTCTGAAGTGGCTGCGCACCTTCTTCCGGCGGTTCTTCCAGCAGCAGTTTAAGCGCAGCTGCCTGCCGGACGGTCCCAAGGTCGGCTCGGTTTCGCTTTCCCCCCGCGGGGATTGGCGTATGCCCAGCGATGCCGCCGCTGCCCTGTGGCTGCAGGAGCTGGACTGCCTGCAATAAGATAAACCGGCGGCGGCCGCGCCGCTATTCCTCGGGCCGCCCTGCCGGGCGGCCCTCGCCCGCTGTGCGCCCGCCGCCTGCCCCGTACGGGTGGGCGCGCCTTGCGCCCTCCGTCGAAATATGCTATAATAAAGTGTCACCTTACGGCCATTCTCCCCAAAGGAGGTATCCATAAATGCTGGAACTATTTGCCCGCATGAACGAAGCCACCCCGCTGGGCTATCAGTTCGCCTTCCTCATCCGCGTGCTGGTCGCCACCCTCTGCGGCGGCGCCGTCGGCTATGAGCGCACCAAGCGCCTGAAGGAGGCCGGCATCCGCACCCACTGCCTTGTGTGCTGCGCCTCCGCCCTTATCATGATCGTCTCCAAATACGCCTTCGCCGACCTCTCGGTGGACGGTCTTTTC
The DNA here is from genome assembly GCA_004557855.1 of Oscillospiraceae bacterium. GTDB lineage: Bacteria > Bacillota > Clostridia > Oscillospirales > Ruminococcaceae > Angelakisella. The sequence continues at coordinate 11,546 of SFFJ01000009.1, read as the reverse complement.
TTCCCCGGCGACCGGGGCGCCGACCCCGCCCGGATCGCGGCGCAGGTGGTCAGCGGCATCAGCTTTATCGGCCTCGCCGTCATCTACCGTAACGGCAGCACCCTCAAGGGCCTTACCACGGCGGCCGGCATCTGGGCAACGGCAGGCATCGGCATGGCCATCGGCGCCGGGATGTACCCCATCGGCATCGCCACCACCGTCATTATCATCCTCATGCAAAGCATCATGCACAGGTTCAATATCGGCAACGACGCCCTCGCCACCCGGGATATCAACATCACCATGCAGGATACCCCCGAAATGCGGGACGCCTTTCTGGCCGAGCTGAAGTCGATGGATGTATCGGTCATCGGCAGCCACATCACCCACAATAACGACGGCACCGTCAATTACGGCCTCACCGTCAAATTCAGCCGCGAGATCCAATTCGAGGAGATCCTCGCCTTTATGGACAGCCACCCCGGCATCAAAAATATCGCCATGTAGCAAATGCCCCCGCCTTCCGGCGGGGGTTTTCTTCCGGGGGCCCTGCAGGGGGCAGGCGGCGGGCCGCAGGCCGTTTCGACGCAGTCGAAACACACGGGCGAAGCCCGTGTCGGCGGCGAAGCCGCCGGGCCTGCGGCCCGCATCCCCCTGCACAGCCCCGCATTTTGGACAAAAAGCACAAACTGACCCCTGTATTTTCGGAAAAATGCTTGAAAACCCGGCGCATTTCGTGTAGAATGGGGAAGTCCCAAAGTATACGGCAAGTATTGCCGATATTCTGCCGCCCACGGCGGCGAAAAACCGAATTATGGAGGAAAGACGCATGAGAACGTTGTTCACGTCCGAGTCGGTGACCGAAGGTCATCCCGACAAAATCTGCGATCAAATCTCCGATGGTATACTGGACGCCCTGCTCGCTGTTGACCCCAATTCCCGCTGCGCCTGCGAAACCACCGCAGAGCCGGGAGCCGTTCACATCATGGGGGAAATAACGACTGCGGCCACGGTAAATTACATCGAGATCGCACGCCGGATCATCCGGGAGATTGGTTATACCAAACCGGAGTACGGCTTTGATGCTGATACCTGTGAGATCAGCTGCTCGCTGCACACCCAGTCGGCGGATATCGCCCAGGGGGTGGATCTGGCGCTGGAGGCCAAGGAAGCCATCGATACCGATGGGCTCGGCGCCGGCGACCAGGGTATGATGTTCGGCTACGCCTGTGATGAGACCCCGGAGCTAATGCCCCTGCCCATCACGCTGGCACACCGCATCACCAGGCGGCTGGCGGCGGTCCGCAAAAGCGGAGAGCTCGGCTATCTCCGTCCCGACGGCAAAGCACAGGTGACAGTGGAATACGAAAACGGCAAGCCCGTCCGGGTCAATACGGTGGTGCTTTCCACCCAGCACGATGAGGACGCCGATGCCGTCACCCTGCGGCGGGATATGATCGAAAAGGTCATCAAGCCCTGCATCCCCGCCGAAATGCTGGATGCCGAAACCAAGTATTTCATCAACCCCACCGGGCGGTTTGTACTGGGCGGCCCCGCTGCCGATACCGGACTCACCGGCCGCAAGATCATTGTGGATACCTACGGCGGCTACGCCCGTCACGGCGGCGGCGCATTCAGCGGTAAGGATGCCACCAAGGTAGACCGCTCCGCGGCATATATGGCCCGCAACATCGCCAAGACCATCGTGGAGGCAGGCGCTGCCCACCGCTGCGAAATCCAGTTGAGCTACGCCATCGGTGTGGCCCGCCCCGTTTCCATCTATGTGGAAACCTACGGCACCAATACCATCCCCGAGGCGGATATCTTCCATTGGATCGAGCGCTGCTATGACCTGCGCCCCGCCGGGATCATCAAGGCACTGGGGCTGCGTGCCCCCGTCTTCGGCAAAACCGCCGCCTACGGCCACTTCGGCCGTGAGGATGCGGAATTCAGTTGGGAGAAGTGCGACCCCAAGGCACTGGCCGAGCTGAAGTCGATGGTGGAGGATGCAAAGCTCCGCTAAAGTTACCCAAAGCAAAGGGAGCCTTTCCTGCCGGAAAGGCTCCCTTTTTTGCGCAGGTCGGCATACAGGCCCCGCAAAAAGAGCGTGCCCCTGCGGCACGCTCCGGTTTGCTGTTATTCGGCCTTTACCGTGCCGTCGGTGCTGCCGTCATCGTGCAGGATGCGCTCCAGCTCCTCCCGGCGGGAACGGCGGTACTCATAGTACTGCTGCAGCTTTTCCCGCAGCGGGACCTCGGTGTGCAGCGAAAGGAAGAAATGCTGCCGGCCCCGTGCCCGGCCCTCCTTGAAGTACGCCTTCAGCTCCTCGTAACGCACCACCACGTTCTTCTCGCGGGCAAAGTTCCTTATCTTCACCATCAGCTGCGTCGAGTACACAAAGTCGATGGCAAATACCCCGAAGAACGCCCCGATGACAAAGGAAAATGCCAGATTGCGGGAAAGCCAGTCCAGCGCCCGCAAAATATAGGGGTCCACCAGGAAATAGTACGCCGCACCCATCAGCGCCCAAATGGCGGAAAACAGGGGGCAGATCAGTCCGTCGATGTTGCCCCAGCGTTTGCTGTAATCCCACAGACGGGTGTGCATCACCTTCAGCGTCATGATACCGGCAATGTACTCAATGGCAGTCATCGCCGCAGCCATCAGCAGCAGCATCAGGATGTGGTTCCAAACCGGGTCGGCGATCTGCCGCCGCTCCGAAAGGCGGGAGACCAGGTAAAGGATGCACAGCCCCATGCCGTACAGCGGCACATACGGCCCCACCATAAAGCCCGGGTTGATCCACTTGCGCTCCGGGTTGTTGCCGGAAATAAACCGCCGGAAGAAAAGCTCCAGCACCCATCCCAGCGAGGAACCGATATAAAACAGAAAAGCCAGCTTCAAAAAGGTATTCATGCGCCCTCCTTGGGGAAAAATGTGGTTCAGCACTCCGGGTGATATTATAGCACCATTCCGCCCGGGGTTCAACTTTTGAAAAATGATATGCCGCCCTTGGGCGCGGTATTTGTAAATTTGTTCCGAAATGGGTTGATTTAGGTGGGCTTCTGTGGTAATTTAGAAGTAGTACCATTGTTCAATAATCGGAAAAGAGAGGAGCGCAATATGGCACAAAATGAACTCGGTATCAAGTGGATGAAGGTTTGTAAAGTTATTTGGTTGATTTATGCTGCATTTTGCATCTACTTCATTTGGGCCACTCTAATTAGTGTTGCTATTGTTTTCAGTGCGTTTCCTGTATATACTGTGATCTGCGCAGCATTATGCATCATCAGCTCGATCTTGACCGTACTGGCATACACTGCAGTTAGTAGCTTCTGCGCCTCTCGCTTCAAGTACATAATTGCGCTGTTTGCTATACAGCCTATTTCAGCAGGGGTATGCGCCTATGGTAGTTTAATTATAGCGGATTTTGGTGCACGACTTGCAATATCCGGAGTCTGCTTCTTGATAAACGCATTGGCATGGTCTCTTCCAAATATCATATACTTTATGCACCGCAGGTATATGTTTGTCGGGACGGATCCGAATGAAGATGTCAAAATTAGGAATGTCGTTGCACAGACTTGCTTGAATCCTAATACGGCAGCGCCGGAACCGGCAACAAAATCGAAGTCTGCCCCGCAGGCAAAGGTGCGGATAAAAGTTGTCCCCCACCGTATATGCGGTGGGCGACATTCTGCAACAGAAACAGCGAGGCAACCTCTCTCCGCAACTGCTTTGCAACCAAATAGTCAAAAGCAATTTGATAGCAAGCTGGTTGTCATTATTGTATTAGCAGTTTTGTTGGTTGTAGCAGTAGCATTTATTCTCTTTGATAAAGGCATGATTGGAATCAATAGACCGCCGCAGTCGAAATCGGAAATCATATATATTTATGGCGATAGCCACTACTACCATAAAGAAAGCTGTTATTATCACGATAATATTCCGATTTCAAAGATGATGCGTGAAGATGAGGCAATAAAACAAGGATACTCCCCCTGTCCTCTCTGCAAAGGGTAAATACCAAATAAAAAAGAGTGATAACAGCGTATTCCCATATAGCAAAGGAAAACCCCGCATTTCTGCGGGGTTTTCCTTTGGCGGAGATGGAGAGATTCGAACTCTCGAACCGCTTTTGACGGTTACACGATTTCCAGTCGTGCGCCCTCGACCAACTAGGCGACATCTCCATGTCGTTGCCGGGCGGTCTTGTTAGGTCCCGACGAGAATTTATTATACCGTATCCCCGGCGCAAAAGCAACCCCCTTTTTACAAAAAAGTTGCCGGAACCCGCATTTTTTGTGCAGCGGGCAAAGAAAGGATTGCACCCGGCCGTCCGGCGTACTATAATATTATAAATCACTTTCGAAAAAAGGAAGGACAGACCATGAAACGAGTAGAGATCAAAGCACTGTTTGCACAGCCCGAATGCTACACCGCCGAGCCGGTCACCGTCTGCGGCTGGGTACGCACCCTGCGCTCCGGTAAGGCGCTGGGTTTCATCGAGCTGAATGACGGCAGCTACTTCAGCAATCTGCAGGTGGTATTCGAGGAGGATAAGCTCCCGAATTTTGATGAGATCGCCCGCCAGAATGTCGGCGCCGCCCTCATCGTCCGGGGCCGGCTGCTGCTCACCCCCCAGGCCAAGCAGCCCTTTGAGATCCACGCCGAGGAGATCACCGTAGAGGGTGCCTCCACCCCCGATTATCCCCTGCAGAAAAAGCGCCACACCATGGAATTCCTGCGTACCATCCAGCACCTGCGCCCCCGCACCAATACCTTCAGCGCAGCGTTCCGGGTGCGCTCCGTTGCGGCGCAGGGCATCCATAAGTTCTTCACCGACCGCGGCTTTGTCTATGCCCATACCCCCCTCATCACCGGCAGCGACTGCGAGGGCGCCGGCGAGATGTTCCGGGTCACCACCATCGATCCCGCCGAGCCCCCCCTGACCGAGGACGGCAAGATCGATTATTCCCAGGATTTCTTCGGCAAAGCCACCAACCTCACCGTCAGCGGCCAGCTGGAGGGCGAGTGCATGGCCATGGCCTTCGGCAAGATCTACACCTTCGGGCCCACCTTCCGTGCGGAAAAATCCTACACCGGCCGCCATGCCGCCGAATTCTGGATGATCGAACCGGAGATCGTCTTTGCCGACCTGGAGGACAACATGGCGCTGGCGGAGGATATGATCAAATATGTGCTGCGCTATGTGATGGAGCAGTGCCCCCGCGAGCTGGAATTCTTCAATAACTTTGTGGATAATGGGCTTTTGGAGCGTCTGAACCACGTGGTAAACAGCGACTTTGCCGTTTGCACCTACACCGAGGCCGTCGAGCGCCTGCAAAAGGCGGACGTCCCCTTTGAATACCCCGTCAGCTGGGGCATGGACCTGCAAACCGAGCACGAGCGCTATCTCACCGAAAAGATCTTCGGCAAGCCGGTTTTCGTCACCAACTACCCCAAGGAGATCAAGGCGTTCTATATGCGCCTCAATGACGACGGCAAGACCGTTGCTGCGGTGGATCTGCTGGTGCCCGGCATCGGCGAGATCATCGGCGGCAGCCAGCGTGAGGAACGTCTGGACATCCTGCTGGACCGCATCCACGAGCTGGGGCTCAACGAGGAGGACTACTGGTGGTACCTCGACCTGCGGCGCTTCGGCGGCGCGCGTCACGCCGGCTTCGGTCTCGGCTTCGAGCGTCTTATCATGTACGTCACCGGCATCGCCAATATCCGCGACGTCCTGCCCTTCCCCCGCACCACCGGCTTCGCCGAGTTCTAAAGCCCGCATTTATATCCCCGCCTGCCGGCGGGGATTTTTTTGGCCCCTGCAAGCCGCACACCGGCGCCCGCAGGGCATTTCGGCTTCGCCGAAACCGGCGGCCGGAGGCCGCCGAGCCCGCCTGCGGCGGGCTGCCCTGCGGGCGCCCTCCCCCCTGCACCAACCCTCCCCGCACAGCAAACCGCACGAGTCTTGCGACCCGTGCGGTTTTTGGAAGGAGAAATTATGAAAATGAGGGAATGTCGGTTTTATTTGGCCATGGCAGCCTTCCGGGCTTCCTTCTTGGCCTCCAGCCGGCTGACAATGACAGCACAGGCGGCGTCGCCCACGATGTTGATGGTGGTACGGCCCATATCAAACAGCCGGTCGATGCCGTAGATGAGCAGAATACCCTCGACGGGGATGCCGACACTGGTCAGCACCATCGCCAGCATTACCACGCCGGCGCCGGAAACACCGGCCGTGCCGATAGAGGCAAGGGTCGCCGTCACTACTACCATCACCAGCTGCCCGATGGTCAGCTCCATGCCGTAGCAGCAGGACAGGAAGATGGTATTAACAGCCATGTAAACGGCGGTGCCGTCCATGTTGATGGTCGCGCCCAGCGGCAGCACGAAGGAGGAGACCTCCTCACTGGCGCCCATGTTCACGGCACATTCCTTATTGATGGGCAGGGTAGCCACACTGGAGGTGGAGGAGAACGCAAAGACCATTGCGGGGATCATGCCCTTGAAGAACTTGATGGGGCTCATACCGCCCATCGTCTTAACGGTGATGGAATAGGTGATAACGGCGTGCAGAATGTATCCCAGATACGCAACGCCCAGTACCTTTGCCAGATCGCCCAGAATTTCCGGGCCCTGGTTGGAAACGACCCAGGTCATCATGCAGAATACGCCGATGGGAGAGATCTTGATGATGAACATCATCACCTTCATGAACACTTCGTTCAGGCTCTCGAACAGCTCGGCCGTTGCCCGGCCCTTTTCGCCGGTAAGGATGATCCCGGCACCGATGAGCAGCGCAATGACAATGATCTGCAGCATCGAGGCGTTGGCGAAGGGTGCCACGATATTACTGGGGAAGATATCGACGAGGGTGGTCATAAAGTCGGCGCTGGTCGCCTTATCCCATGTGCCCAGTCCCTCGGTGGAAAGCTGCGGGAACCCGCCCTTAAAGATGTTGGCAAGCACCAGGCCGATGATAAGCGCCACAATGGTGGTGCCGATATAATAGACCAGCGTTTTCCAGCCGATGGAGCCGACCTTTTTGATATCCTTCATGCTGATCATGCCGCAGACCATCGAGAACAGCACGATGGGAACCACGATGAATTTCAGCAGATTTACAAAAATCGTCCCGATGGGCTTGATGAACTTGGTGGCAAAGGCCGCGCCGCCGGGTACATATACCAGCGCCCAGCCGATGCCCGCACCGATGATGAGTGCTAAAAAGATCCAGAATGCCAGCGACAGCTTCTTTTTACCGGTTGACATAATGTTTACACCTCGTATCACAAAGAATTTATATGGTTCACAGTATAGCACTTATTTTTCATTTGTAAATACTTTTTTGCAAGTTTTTCTTTTGCTTTCATTCATTTTTATGTTCGCTCCAAGCGAATATGAACCGTTTTAGGCGAAATTTAGTTAAAATAACGAACATTTTTGCACTTTCGCATCTCCCTCATCTTCATTTTACGCAAGTTCTTAATTCTCGTTCCTGCATCTTACCAGCCGCAGGCCGCCGCCCTCCGGGCGGCTCCGGCGAACTTCGTTCGCCGGCGGCGGTGCTGCCGCACCGCCGGGCCTGCGGCCGGCCCCCTGCGCCTTGCACCACCCGCAAAAGGGCCACAGCCCCTACACCGTTTCTCCCGCCCCGCCTGCCCTGCCGCTGTCCCCTGCGCCCCGCAGGAACCGGCGGCGCAGCCGTGCGCCCCTCCGGGGCGCACTCCCCGCGGCGAAGCCGCGGGGGCCGGGCTCCGCCCGGCGGCTGCGCCGCCCCCTCCCCCTATAACTTCCTCCAAAAGCACCGCCCGGCGCCGATCTCACCGATCCGCACCGGGCGTTCCCTTTCGGGCTGTTGTCACGGCAGCAGCGCCACCGTCTTATCTTCCTTGGGGCGGGCCATAAACCGTACCCGCCATGTCACCGTCTCCACCGGCTCATACCGCACCGCAGAGCACGCCACCCGCACATCCTCCCCGGCCGCACACCCGGATACAAATACCGCCGTCGGCCCGTCCGTCCCGCCGATGATCCCAATACAGGCGCTCTCCTCCGCCGAAAGGCCGTCCGCCGTCGTAACGGTGCGCACCGTATCACCGGGCGCCGCATCCTGCAGGAGCATCTCCCCTGCCGGCAGCGGCGGCTCCAGTGTGTACCGCATCTCGCAGTAATTGGTGGGCAGCTGCACCCCGCTGGGCAGCGGGCCGCACTCCACCGTTTCCTGCGTCACAGAAAGCACCCGCAGCATGTGGGACAGCCCCGTGCGGGGGTCGGTCAGCAGCACCGTTTTCCCCGGCTCCGCCGTAAATGTGCCCCCGTCCACCGCCATTTTCTCGGCCGTCATGGTCAATTCCGCCGTTTTGGGGGTCATTTTCCTGCCGTCCCACGGGCAGCACACCCGCCAAATGACCCAGCCGCAGTCCCGTTCCAGCCCGTAATGGGCCACCACCTGTTCGGCCTCCCCATCCCAGCGGGCGCTCTCGGGCAGGCCGGATACCCAACATACCCCGTGGCCGGTGCTTTGCCGCAGCCGCCGTCCGTTCACCGTCACCTCCGCCCAGAAGCGCTCCTCCAGCGGGTTTTCGTTCTCCATCTGCTCCTGCTCCGCCGGGGTCAGCTCCCGCTGCGGGGCACCGTTTTCATCCAGCCCCCACTTTTCGGCAAATCGGTTCAGCACCTCTGCCGGCACCTTCTTCAAAAGGTCCAGCACCAGCCCCTCGCCGCAGCAGTACATCGCCGGGGCCAGCCATTCCTCGCCGCCCCATGTAAATGTTTTCCCCAATGCCACTTCCCTGCCGGGGCGCCGCCGGGGGCGCTTCCCGCCAAACCCGCACTCATAATAAACCGCCCATTCCCGCGGCGTTTCCACCGCCGGATGCAGCAGCTCCTCATACTCCTTCTCAAACCGCAGCCCGGTGCAGTCGGTCTCCTCCCGCACCTCCTTCAGATACCGCCACGGGCGCTCCATCGGGGTCAGTCCGCACTTTTCTGCGATTTCCCGCATCACCGCCCGCTGCGTCTCGGTCGGCGGGTTCTCCCGCAGGAAAGCCTCAAACTGCGCCTCATCCCACATCCACGCCTGCTCCAATGCCGCAGTATCCCCGCAGGCCAGCAGCAGCCGCAAAAAGTCGTCCATATCCCGTGCGATGGGCTGCACGCAGTCCCGGCCGGGGTTCATGGGGCTTACCGCAAATATCTTCTCTCCATAGCCCTTCACGGTGCAAAAGTGGATGCCGTCCACCCCCGCCCATCCGAAGATTTTTGCTCCCTTCGGCGTGCAGGTATAGCGCACGGCATTTCTTCCGCTCTCGGCGCCCAGCGCCCCCAAATCGATCCCCAACCCCTTAAACTCCGCGTAATTCATATTTTCTCCTTTTTTACTCCCCACTCATACCTTGTGCGGGTCGATAGTTGTTCTCCTGCTTCTTCATCCGCTAGAAATCCGGGTCCCGGCCTACTCAAGCCCCTGCATGTGTCCCTCGCTTCCTCGGTTCACTTGCAGGCTTTCTCCGGCTTTTCATCCGCTAAAGCTCAAAACCTCCGGCCTCGGCAAGCCCCTGCAAGGGGCAAGCCGCCCGGCCGAATCCACCGCATCCGCTTCCCATTTCCGCAACAAGAGTTTACATTCCCTCTTTTTCGTCGTATTTCTCCAAAAAGCTGTGCAGCTCGTCATCATCACCCATGCGGTAGCCCACCGCCGTCGCCAAATTCACATTGTGCATACTGCGGAAAATATTGATATCCACATTTTTATTATGCTGCTTCATCTCGGCGATCAGCCGCTTCATCTCCCGGCGGGCGCTGTCCTCCTCGGCATGTGCGGTGCGCTCGGTAAAGCGGCAGGCGCACTGCAAAAAACGCAGGTTATTGTATCTCCCCCAGTTGATGATATCCTCCTCCCGCACCAGATACAGCGGCCGGATGAGCTCCATCCCCGCAAAGTTGGTGCTGTGCAGCTTGGGCAGCATCGTCTTGATCTCCGCCCCGTACAGCATACTCATCAGCGTCGTTTCTATCACGTCGTTAAAATGGTGTCCCAGCGCGATTTTATTGCATCCCAGCGCCTGTGCCTCTTTATACAGGTAGCCCCGGCGCATCCGTGCGCACAGGTAGCAGGGGGAGCCGCCCTCCACCTCATCCACCACCCCGAAAATCGGACTTTCGAAAATACGGATGGGCAGCTCCAGTGTCCGGGCATTCTGCTCAATGAGCGCCCGGTTGGGCGGGCTGTATCCGGGGTCCATCACCAGGTACTCCGCCTCAAAGGGAAAATCGCTGTACTTTTGCAGATGCTGCATGCACTTGGCCAGCAGCATACTGTCCTTTCCTCCGCTGATGCAGACGGCAATACGGTCACCCGGCTTGATGAGCTCATAGTCCTTGCATCCCCCGATAAACCGGTTCCATATCGTCTTGCGGTACTTTGTGATCAGGCTGCGCTCTGCCAGCGCCCCGGCGGTCATCTCTTTCGGCATTGTTCTGCCCTCCCCTCGGCAAAGGTTCCGTGGTTCTTTCCGCCGTCTATCATACCACACCGCCCCGCCCTCCGCAAGATTTTGCTCCCCGCAGGCACAGGGCCGCAGGCCTGTGCCCTCCGCAAGCCTTCCCTCCGCACAACCCCTCTCCTACGGCGCCGCCCCGCCAACCCTGCAAAAAATCCCCCGCATGCCCAAAGCACACGGAGGACCCGTTTCAGTCTTTTCACTTTTCCCGCGGCAGCCCCATCAGCCCCGCTCCTCGCCCGCCGGCTGCACCTTTCGAATGGCAAACGCCACCGCCGCCCCGATCACGATCCCGATAAAATTGCAGATCAGGTCATCCACATCAAAGCTCCGCCCGAAAAGCAGCTGCAAGGTCTCGCACCCGACCGGGATCAGCACCGCCGCCGCCAGCATCCGCCGACCGCACCCGATCCTGGTGATAAGCGGAAGCAGCAGCCCCATCGGTACAAACATCAAAACGTTGCCGATCAGCATCGTCCTGACCCGACTCCCGATCGAAAGCTCCCCGTTGAGCCACCTTATCAGCGACGGCATCAGGTTGATGTCACCCAACCGGAGCATCTGCTCAAAGCCGTACCACCAGCCGAGAAAAACACCGTCATAAAAATACAGCCAAAAATTCGCCGGCAGGATCACCAGACTGATCAGCCCAGTCAAATAGCAGACGAAAACGAGCCGCAAAAGCTCCATCCCCCACCTGATCGTCGCCTTTCTCTTTCGCAGCATGACCGTGCGGATCACCAGATAGACGATCCCCGCAAGACAGGCGATCGGCAGCGCCTGAAGAAAATACCCCAAAACCGAGCCGGAGCCCATGATCATTCTCAATTTCCCAAACACGCCTATCGCCCCCTGTTGTCATTTTCCGTTACAGCATACCATACCTTCGCTTGACAAGGACACACACGCTTTTCGACGGCGCAAATCAGCGCTGACTGCGTCATCGAGCCTTGCAATACGCAAGTATTCCTGCGACTCTCTTCCTTGTCATCATCTGATTTTCCCTCGTCGAAAAGTCCTGCGGAGTTTTTGCGCAGCAGAAATGCTGTAGGG
>SFFJ01000032.1 GCA_004557855.1 Oscillospiraceae bacterium | reverse complement strand
TTTGCAAGCCCTAACACCCCGAGCGATAGACTGCCGCCCTGCACTTGCCCGCCCATCCGGGCCCCTTTCCCGCCATCGGGAAAGGGGGTGGGGGGAAAGTTGGGGCCCCCAGCGGGTCGCAAGACCCGATGGGGAGAGGAGGGTGCACCGCAGCGGGGAGGGCTGCCCGTAGTGTAACGGAGGGTCAGCACGACTCAAGCGGAGGTTGCGCCCGACGAGCGCCTGCGGCTACCTTGGGAGCGATTCTGTGCGCAGTACGGATTGATTTTCGGCTCCCGCCGGAAATCAATCCGTATCCAGCACAGCCAGCGACAGGGGTCTTGGGGCAGAGCCCCAAGCGTGTTTTGCTGACTTTTGCACGAACAAAAGTCAGCCCCCACCGGGTAGGCGTACAATCTATAACCTTTTATAAAACTTTCCCCACCGGAGGTGATTACAAGCTATTTCATGCCCATCTGCCGGTAGGCGGGAAAAGAAAAAAGCCCGGAGGAACCGGACTTTCTTTATGGACGGCAAGGCCCCGTGCCCACCCTCGCCTTCGGTCGGCGCTGCGGGAATAACGATAAAAATAACGGTACATGGATGCACGATCGGGGCGTAACGATAATGAGGGATTCGAACCCTGTGCTGCCCTCGCACTACCATGTTTTGCGGAGTCATTCTCATCCGCAGAGATCGCGCCCGCACCCGATGGCTACCACATTGCCGTCCTGCGGGCCCGCCGCAGTGGGGAGGGCTGCCCGCAATGCAATGAGGGTCAGCACGACTCAAACGGAGGGGGGCCCGCCAAATGCCGAGGAAAGAGAGCTTTATTCCAGCAGGTCGGAGGTCCAGTTGGTGGCCTGCAGGGTGTTATCCAGCAGGCGGAGGTCGCGGGAGGCGTCATCGGCCAGCTTTTGCAGGGCGGGGACGTCCACCGCAGGGAGGATCTTGATCTCGGTGCGGGTGGCCCGGTGGGTATTCTGGCTGGCCTCCTCCACCAGACGGCGGTAGGCTTCGGCGCGCTGGGAAAGGATATCCCGGCGGGCGATGAGCTCGGTAAGGGTATGGCCATCGACCTTGACGGCGCAGTTGGTGAGATTGATGCGGGAGATGAGCCATTCCAGGCGGGAAAGACATTCCTCCAGCTCCCGCAGCAGGGCGGCGGGGTCTTCGGCGGGCTTTTCGCCCTCCTGCATCAGGGCATTATTGCCCAGACGGTAACGCAGCTGCTCGATGCGGCGGTTGAGGTCGGCGCGCTCCTGTAATGCTTCGGCCAGTTTCATGGTAATTCCTCCGTTTCGTCAAATAGTCCGGGTTTATTATAACATAGCGGACGGGGGGTTGCAATACCGGAAAAACTGTGCTAAAATAGCCCCGTAAATACAAAAAAGCTGTGACGGAGACAGTACCCCCGAACAATGGCAAAGCGAGCTGCGGACGGTGTGAGCGCAGCGCCGGGCGTCGGTGCGGGAAGATCACTCCCGAGCTGAAGCCTGAACGCCGTGCGGTGAGTAGGGCTCTCCGGCCATCCCCCGTTAGCGGGCTCCCGCATACCCTGTGCGGCGTAATAGGTGGTTTATAAACGAAGTGCGTGGCGCTCCGTCCTGTTATGGGATGGGGCGGCTTTTTTATGGGTGCCGTAACGGTGGGGCAAGGGAAAAACTTATGGCGGGCAAGGCAGGCCGCAGGCAGGCTGGCGCCCGTTGAAAACGGGCTGGCGCCTGTCAAGGGCAACGCCGCCCGACGAAGTTTTTGCCGCGCCGCCGGAGCGCAAGGCCCGTAAGCCGCCCTGCCGCAGACCGAAAAACCGAAAGGAGCAAGAACGAAATGTACCAAAGCGTTTCTCCCAATGTGAACTTTGTGGAGCAGGAAAAGAAGATAGAGGCCTTCTGGGAGGAGGAGCATATCTTTGAAAAGAGCATTGAGTCCCGCAAAAAGGGGACACCCTATGTCTTTTACGATGGCCCCCCCACGGCCAACGGCAAGCCCCACATCGGGCACGTGCTGACCCGCGTCATCAAGGATATGATCCCCCGGTACCGCACCATGAAGGGCTATATGGTGCCCCGCAAGGCCGGCTGGGATACCCACGGCCTGCCGGTAGAGCTGGAGGTGGAAAAGAAGCTGGGTCTGGACGGCAAGGACCAGATAGAGAAGTACGGGCTGGAGCCCTTTATTGCGCACTGCAAGGAAAGCGTGTGGCAGTATAAGGGCATGTGGGAGGATTTCTCCCGGACGGTGGGCTTTTGGGCGGATATGGACAACCCCTATGTCACCTACGATAACGATTATATCGAAAGTGAATGGTGGGCGCTCAAGAGCATTTACGACCGCGGGCTTTTGTATAAGGGCTTTAAGATCGTGCCGTACTGCCCCCGCTGCGGCACCCCGCTTTCCAGCCATGAGGTGGCGCAGGGCTATAAGGCCGTCAAGGAGCGCAGTGCCATCGTGCGCTTTAAGGTGAAGGGCGAGGACGCCTACTTCCTGGCGTGGACCACCACCCCCTGGACGCTGCCCAGCAATGTGGCGCTGTGCGTCAACCCCAAGGATACCTACTGCAAGGTGAAGGCCGCCGACGGCTGCACCTACTATATGGCGCAGCCGCTTCTGGATGCCGTACTGGGACGGCTGAAGACCGAGGACGCCCCCGCCTATGAGGTGCTGGAGGAGATGCCCGGTACCGCGCTGGAATATAAGGAATACGAGCCGCTTTTCGCCTGCGCTGCCGAGTGCGCCGAAAAGCAGAAGAAAAAGGGCTTTTATGTGACGGTGGCCGACTATGTTACCATGGGTGACGGTACCGGCATCGTGCATATTGCGCCCGCCTTTGGTGAGGACGACGCACAGGTGGGCCGCCGCTATGACCTGCCCTTTGTGCAGTTTGTGGACGGCAAGGGCCATATGACCGAGGAGACCCCCTTTGCGGGGCTGTTTGTGAAGGACGCCGACCCCAAGGTGCTGGTGGACCTGGAAAGCCGGGGGCTTTTGTACGATGCGCCGAAGTTTGAGCATGACTATCCCTTCTGCTGGCGCTGCGATACCCCCCTGCTGTACTATGCCCGCGAGAGCTGGTTCATCAAGATGACGGCGGTGAAGGATGACCTCATCCGCAATAACAATACTATCAACTGGATCCCCGAAAGCATCGGCAAGGGCCGCTTCGGGGACTGGCTGGAGAATATTCAGGACTGGGGCCTGAGCCGCAACCGCTACTGGGGCACCCCCCTTAACATCTGGGAGTGTGAATGCGGCGAGCGACATGCCATCGGTTCCATCAAGGAACTGCGGGAGATGAGCGACGACTGCCCCGAGAACATTGAGCTGCACCGTCCCTTCATCGACGCCGTGACCATCCGCTGCCCCAAGTGCGGCAAAAAGATGCACCGTGTCCCTGAGGTCATCGACTGCTGGTTCGATTCCGGCTCCATGCCCTTTGCGCAGCACCATTATCCCTTTGAGAATAAGGAGCTGTTCGAGGCACAGTTCCCCGCCGACTTCATCAGTGAGGCGGTGGACCAGACCCGCGGCTGGTTCTATTCGCTGCATGCCATTTCCACCCTGATGTTTAACCGTGCCTGCTTTAAGAACGTCATTGTGCTGGGGCACGTGCAGGATGAAAACGGCCAGAAGATGAGTAAATCCAAGGGCAACGCCGTTGACCCCTTTGAGGCGCTGGAGACCTACGGCGCCGATGCCATCCGCTGGTACTTCTATATCAATTCCGCCCCGTGGCTGCCCAACCGCTTCCACGGCAAGGCGGTGGTGGAGGGTCAGCGCAAGTTCATCGGGACGCTGTGGAATACCTACGCCTTCTTTGTGCTGTATGCCAATATCGACAATTTTGATGCGACAAAATATACCCTGAACCCCGACGACCTGACGGTGATGGACCGCTGGCTGCTTTCCCGCCTATACAGCACCGTACAGGCGGTGGATGACAACCTGGCAAACTATCGCATCCCCGAGGCGGCAAAGGCCCTGCAGGGCTTTGTGGACGAGATGAGCAACTGGTATGTGCGCCGCGGCCGTGAGCGCTACTGGGCGCCCGGTATGGAGGCCGATAAGGTGGCCGCCTACATGACGCTGTATACGGCGCTGGTGACCATCGCCAAGACCGCCGCCCCGATGGTGCCGTTCCTTGCCGAGGAGATTTACCAGAACCTGGTGCGAAGCATCGATAAGACCGCCCCCGAGAGCATCCACCTGTGCGATTTCCCTGCGGTGGAGGACAAGTGGATCGACAAAGAGCTGGAGAGCAAGATGGATGAGATCATCCGGATAGTGGAGCTGGGACGCGCCGCCCGCAACGGCGCCAACCGCAAGAACCGCCAGCCGCTGGCCGAGATGTACGTCAAGGCCGATAAGGACCTGGACGGCTTCTATATGGATATCATCCGGGAGGAGCTCAACATCAAGGAGGTCATCTTCACCAAGGAGGTGGAGGGCTTCGTCAGCTATAATTTCAAGCCGCAGCTGAAGACCGTCGGCCCCAAGTACGGCAAGCAGCTCGGGAAGATCCGGGAGGCGCTGGCCGGGCTGGACGGCCGGGCGGCCAAGGCCATCCTGGACAGCGAGGGCAAGCTTTGCTTTGACTTCGGCGAGGGCCCGGTGGAGCTGACCGCCGATGATCTTCTGATCGAGACGACGCAGCGGGAGGGCTTCTATACCGTATCCGACCGGGATATTACCGTTGCCATTGATACCGTGCTGACCCCGGCACTCATCGAGGAGGGGTTCATGCGGGAGATCATCAGCAAGGTGCAGACGATGCGCAAGGAGGCCGGCTTCGAGGTGACGGATCATATCCGCATTACCATGGAGGGCAGCGAAAAGGTGACTGCCGTGGCCGAGGCAAGACGGGCGGAGATCACCGCGGCGACGCTGGCCGAGAGCCTGACTGTGGGCACCCCGGCGGGCTACACCAAGGAGTGGGATCTGAACGGCGAAAAGGCCGCCATTGGTGTAGAGAAGATTTGATGTGACAGAAATATGAGGCGGGCGGCCCGGAGCGACGAGGGCCGCCGCCCCCCGCAGGGGGCGGCGGCACGAGGGGAGCGGATGGGCTGCCCGCCGTATCCTTGCGGCATAGGAAAATATGCGGGAAAAAGAGAACCCCCATTCCACGGCGGAATGGGGGCAGCTTTATGCTTCAGGGGGAGATTACAGGGTTTCCAGCGAGCCGAGCGCGATGCAGTCGCCGCTTTGGCGGTCAAACAGCATGATGTGATGGCCGGTAAAGCTGACGCTGTGCTGCTGGCCGATGGTGAACAGGCTGCTGCCGAATACCACGCCGGTAAGCAGGAAGCCGTTCACATAGACCTTGATGGTGGACTCCATACCGGTGGGCATGGCGCCGTAGATCTCGCCCTTGAGGGGGGCTTCATTGGTGATATTGAGGAATTCGGGGCGGATGCCGAGAACCAGATCCTCATTGGTGAGGACAGGGTCCTCCTGCAGGGAGTCGTCCTCCTCCTCGACCTTGGCGATGTGGTAGCGGAAGGGTTCGTCCTTGTTGCCCTTTTCCACATAGCCCTTTTCCTGCGATTTGGCCAGACGCTCGGCGGCGTGCGCGGCGGCCTTGCGGTCACGCTCGGCAAACCATGCGGCGAGATCCAGACCCTCGCGGGGACGGAATACGGCCTTGACACCGCCCAAAATCTCGAGAGTGATGCTGCCGTCCGGCTGCTGGGCGCCCTTCGCCTCCACAAAGTTGATGGAGGGATTGCCGACAAAGTCCGCGACAAAGAGGTTCTGCGGGTGATTGTAGACGGTGAGGGGCGGTTCGTACTGCTGCAGCACGCCGTTATTGATGAGGCAGATCTGGGTGGCAAGGGTCATGGCCTCCATCTGGTCGTGGGTGACGTAGACGAAGGTGGAGCCGGTTTCCACGTGCAGACGCTGTAGCTCGTACCGCATTTCCAGACGCAGCTTGGCATCGAGGTTGGAAAGGGGCTCATCCATGAACAGCACGGAGGGCTCCGGCGCAAGGGTGCGGGCGATGGCGACACGCTGCTGCTGGCCGCCGGAAAGCTCGGCGGGGTAGCGGTCCATGAACATCCCGATCTTGACGATGCGGGCAACACGGCAGACGGTAAGGTCGATCTCCTCCTTGGTGAGCTTGCGCACCTCGGTGAGGGGCTGGCCGTCCCGGCAGATGGCGTAGTCGTCATTGAAGGTGAGACCCTCGGCGGCGAGCTTATTGCGGGCGGCCTCCGCCTTTTCCCGCAGGGCGGCGGCTTCGGCACTGACATCCCGGCCGTCCTCTAGATGGTAGCCCAGCAGCTTTTTGGCGGTGAACTGGCTGATGGTAAAGGTATCGACGAGCTTGAGCGCCGCCTTTTTCTCATCCAGCTTGCCCTTCTTATCCCGACATTCCTCCAGCACGCGGGTCACCTCGCCGGGGGCGGAGAGGATCTCCGACAGGCGGGCGCTGATGCGGGCATCGAAGTCGATTTTGGGCAGGGCCTCCTTGACATTGGTAAGGCCGAAGGAGATGTTTTCGTAGACGGTCATATTGGGCCACAGGGCGTAGTTCTGGAACAGGAAGCCGACCCGGCGCTTATTGGCGGGGACGTTGATGCCCATGGCGCTATCGAATACCACCTGATCCCCGATGGTGATGCGGCCGCTGGTGGGGGTCTCCAGACCGGCGATCATACGCAGGGTGGTGGTTTTGCCGCAGCCGGAGGGACCCAGCAGCGTGACGAAGGAGTTATCGGCGATGGTGAGGTTCAGATCCTCCACCGCATAGAATTTGCCCCAACGCTTGGTAACGTGTTCAAGTTTGATCTCTGGCATGGTTTAACCTCCTATTCCCTTATCAAGGCTGGCCCCGGTGACCTTATTGACGAGGGCATTACAGATGAGAATGGTGACAATCAGGATGAGATTGATACCGCTGGAGAAGGCATACAGACCCATTTCATCGAAGTAATCCAGCGTGGTGGAAAGGATGAAGCCCTGTACGCACAGCAGCATAAACAGGCTCAATTCACGCAGGCAGGTCATAAACGGCAGCAGATAGCCGCTGATGATGGAGGACTTCTGGATGGGAATGATGATGCGGGTCATGCGCTTGACCCACGGGACATCCTGAATGATGGCGGCCTCCTCGATCTCGCCCGAAAGCTGCAGCATGGAATTGAGGGAGCTGCGGCTGGCGAAGGGGATGTACTTGATAACACCTGCAATGATAAGCAGCGTGTAGGTATTAAAGAGGTTGAAGTACTTATTCGAGAAGAGGATGAAGAAGGCGACGCCTACGGCGATGGACGGCATGAGGTAGGGCAGGAACGCCACGCTGTTGACATAGTTTGCCCAGCGGCTGCGGCGGTTCTTGCTGACGGCATAGCCGATAAGGGTGCCGATGGTGCCGGCGATGAGCGCGCAGCTGACGCTGACGAGCATGGTGCCCTTGAAGGCCGTCCAGATGGTGTTATTGTAGAGAATACCCTTTTGCCCGTACATGCCGTTTTCGGTGACGTTTTCGCTGGTGACCCACCACTTGGTGGTGAGGTTATTGGTATCACCGGTATACAGGAAGCTGTAATCGCCGGGGTTGGGCAGGAAGGTTTCCAGCGCGAAGGAAATGATGGGGAAGATGCTGGTGAAGAAGGTGATGATGATGAGGATGACGGCGATGACCACACGGCCGGTGTGCCCCAGATTGATCTTGGAGATCTGGCCGGACTTGCCGGTGACGGTGGTGTAGTTCTTGCGGCTCTTGAGGCTGCGCTGATTGAGCAGCATGATGGCCACGCCGAAGATCATCATGATGATGGCAAGGATACTGGCTTCGCCGGTATACTTGGAGTTCAGGGATACATACTTGGTGGAAAGGGTGGCAAGTCCCAGATAATGCGGGACGGGGTAGGAGCCCATGGAGCTGCCGAATACCAGCAGAATGGTGGAAAGGATAGCGGGCTTTACCATGGGCAGGGTGATGCGGAACATTGTTTTCCACTTGGGGGTATCCAGGATGGTGGCGGCTTCCTCCAGGTTGGCATCCATATTGCGGAAGATGCCGCCGATGAGGATATAGGCAAAGGGCGCATAGTGCATGCCCAGTACGATCAAGCTGGGGAACAGACCCTTGCACCACCACAGCGGCATTTGGACATTGAAAAGGGAGGCGAGCAGACCGTTGCTGGTGCCGGTAACGACATTGGAATTAAAAAGGTTCTGCCACACGACCGCCAGAGTCCACTGGGGCATGATGTAGGGGAAGATGAAGATGGAGCTTAAATATTTGCGGCAGGAAAGATTGGTGCGTGTGATGAGGAACGCAAAAATGCCGCCGAAAAGGATGGCCACGATGCAGGAGCCGACCGAAAGCAGGACGGTATTCCACAGGGGGGTCCAAAGATTGATCTTGGCCAGCGGGCTGGTGAACAGATCGATGTAATTGACCAGCGTGTAGCCCGAAACCTGACCGGTCAGGTGGGCATCGATGGTGCCGGGGTGGATCTTGAAGGTATCCTGCACGATGGCAACGATGGGCGCTACCGTGGTGATGGTAAGCACAATACCCATGAGCAGCAGGATGACATTATGAGGCTTGGAAAAGAAGGTCTTGACCTTATTGCGCCGCACGGCGGCGGGATTGGCCTGCAGGGCTGCGGCTTTATTCATGGTAGGGTTTCACCTCTCTTGTGGGGAGTGGGGGCTGCGAAAAGGGGAAACGCCCCCGGCGCGGCGGTTGGACGCGATCCGGGGGCGCGCTCTTTACTTCTTAACAGATCGCAAAGATAAGTGCGTGGGTGATTTTATCAGCCGGCGCTGTACTTATCCAGAACCTCGATCCAGCTGCCTACGGTGAAGGCAACAGAAGCGCAGTATTCGGGATCCTCAAGGACCAGCTTATCGGCCCACCATTCATAACCGCGGTCGTTCTTGCAGTCGAAGGTGTTAACGCCGTCCACATAGCCGCCTTCCTGATGATGGTACTTCTCCTCGGTGCCGGCAGCAACGGTCGGGTTGGAGGAATAACCGCCCATATCCTTGCCCCAGGCAGAGAAGCCGTCAACGGTGCAGGTCATGTAGGCGATAAAGGCGCAGGCAGTCCAGGGCAGGGGGCTGTTATCGGTGACGAACAGATAGTGGCAGTAGCCATAGCCGCCGAGACCGGTGTAGCCATCCTGATAGGCAGCAACCTTGATGTTGTTCTTGGAAACGGTGTCGGACTCCTCAACGGAGCGCAGCTTGGAATAAACCAAGAGACCGAATTGATCGGTAGCGGATTTGGAAACCAGAGTATTGCAGATGGGACCATCGTCGGTCTGGGCATTGTAGCTGCCGACCCACAGCTTGATCCAGGCCAGGCCGTACTTGGCGTTCTCGGTCAGACCGAGGTTCGCAGCTTCGGAAGCCATGGCATCGATGGTGGGCTGGAAGTAGGCCTGCTCCTCGGCGGAGAGAGCCTCGAAGGCGGTCTTGAGGGCGGTGGAATAATCGTCACGGGTGAGCATATACAGGAAGTTCTTGCCCACGATCTCGGAGTCGATATCCATGAACAGACCGTGCTCGCCTTCCGCTACGAAGTCCCAAACGTTATCATAGGACTTTTCACCGGTGCAGTTATACATAAATACCTTATTGAGGGTCTGCAGGGGCAGATAGCCTTCATAGGCATCGGCGGTGGTGTTGTTGGCGTCAGCCCAATCCTTGGGGATGAAGGTATCCAGAACGCCGGTCTTGACCATCTTGCTCTCGATCTGGTTGCCGTCCTGAATGAGGGTCATGGCGAAGGTGCCGGTGGCCTTCAGGGAGTCAGCAGTCAGCTGCTCGAAGATCTTGTTGTTCTTGGGCTGCTGCCACTCGAAGTTCAGGGTGTAGCTGGAGTCGATGGACTGCAGGTACTCGATGAACAGGGGCAGGGCGCTCTTACCGCGGCTGGAGTTACCTACGCCGTAGAAGGTCTTGCCGTTGGACTCCTCGATGGCCTTCTTGGCCAGCTCCTCGAGGGTCATGCCTTCGGCTTCTTTGATGATCTGCTGAACGGCAGAAAGCTCCTCATTGGGGGTGGGAGCAGGCTTTTCACCGCAGCCGGCAAACAGGGTGAGAACCATGATGACGGCCAGCAGCATAGACAGTGCTTTTTTCATTGTTTTTCTCCTCCATATGTAATCTATTTATAATGACCGCCAAAGGGCGGTGATTACCGGGGCAGGGTGTTTGATAAAAACTTTACAAAGGACTTACCTGCTCTTTACATTATAGACCCTGGTTCAATATATGTCAATTATGACATTTATCACTATAAAATTCCGTACATGGTGTGCAAATTTAACAAGAAAACTGCCATTTTAGGCAAAAATAAAGGGCGGAAGTAGCCGAAAGCAACAATGTGTGCTATAATGAGCCGGCAAACCGCCGAAGAAAAGGGGTAGGGAAAATGATTCGACTGGTGACCTGTGATATAGACGGCACGCTGCTGCACGGGGCGGAAACGGCGATCGATGCGGAAACGCTGGGGGAGATCCGGCGGCTGCGGGAAAAGGGAATTCTTTTCTGCCCGGCCAGCGGACGCCAATACCACAGCCTGCGGCGGCTGTTCCGGCCGGTGGCGGATGAGCTTGCCTTTATCTGCGAAAACGGGTCGGTGGTATTCGGGCCCGGCAGCCCCGGCCCGGTATGGGGCAAGGTGCCGCTGGACCGCACCGAAGCCATCCGGTTGTGCAGGGACATTATGACGCAGCCGGGGTGTGTGATAAACGCCAGCGGAGAGAACACCTGCTATGCATGCAACTGCGATGAGGAGTTCCTGCGGCATATGCGGGAGGATGTGGGGAACATCACCGAGGTGGTGGACGATCCCGAGGACATCCCGGAGGAGATCATCAAGGTTTCGGCCTTCTGCCGCGGGGGTGCCGATGCGGCCATCGGGTACTTTAAGGAGCGCTGGGAGGCGGCCTTCCAGGTGGCGGTGGCCGGAGAGCAATGGATCGACTTTACGCTGGCCGATAAGGGCGCGGGACTGGAGATCGTCTGCCGGGCGATGGGGGTAAGACCGGAGGAGGTCGTCTCCTTCGGGGATAACTATAATGATATTCCCATCCTTTCGATGGTGGGGAGACCCTATATCATGGAGAACGCCGCAGAGGAGCTGCGGGAGATGTTCCCCAACCACTGCCGCCGGGTGGCGGAGGTGCTGAAAACATTATAAAAAATGCCGGCAGACCCCATAAGCGGAGCCTGCCGGCTGATTTTATAAACAGGATTTATTGCTTTGCTTTGGCGGCGGCGCAGCCGCCGGGACGGGCGGAGCCCGTCAGAGCCCTCCCGCAGGGGAGGGCTCCCCCTGCGGGGCGTGGGGCGGGGGTCAATCCTCCTTCAGCCGGCCATCCACCGTGACGGTGACCACCTGCCACGGGATGAATTTCCCGCTTTCCCGGAGCGCCGTTTTCGCCGCCGCTTCCAGCCCGCCGCAGCAGGGTACCTCCATGCGGACGACGGTGACGCTCTTGATGTTGTTTTCCCGGATGATCGCAGTGAGCTTTTCGGAGTAGTCTATACTATCCAGCTTGGGGCAGCCCACCAGTGTGATATGCCCCCGGATGAAACGCTCGTGGAAGGCGGCGTAGGCATAGGCGGTGCAGTCGGCGGCGATGAGCAGCCTTGCACCGTCAAAATAGGGGGCGTTTACCGGCACCAGCTTGATCTGCACCGGCCACTGGGAAAGGCGGCTTGCCGGTGCGGGAGAGGGAGCCTCCGCCGCAGGGGGTTCCTCCCGCAGGATGTGGCGGGAATGACTGCCGGGGCAGCCGCAGGGGAGGGTCATGCCCTGCTCCCGCATTTTCCGCTGCTTATTCTCCATGACGGCTTTTTCATCGTAGGCCGCCGCTTCCCGCTCCACAAAGGTGATGGCCCCGGTGGGGCAGGCGGGCAGGCAGTCGCCCAAACCGTCGCAGTAATCGTCCCGCATGAGCTGCGCCTTGCCGTTCACCATGGCGATGGCGCCCTCATGGCAGGCATCGGCGCAGGCGCCGCAGCCGTTGCACTTATTTTCATCGATCTCGATGATCCTTCGTTTCATTTGATCGCCCTCCTGTTGCTTTGATGGGGCTATTATACTATACTAAATACAACAAGTCGGTTGAATTTTCAACGAAGGGGGCGTTTTTATGAAGGAATTTTTCCCGATGCTCCATGCGGCGCCGCTGTTTTCCGGCATTTCCGGGGAGGAGCTTGCCGCCATGCTCTCCTGCCTTGCGGCGAGGATCGACACCTTTCCCAAGGGCGCCCGGCTGCTGCGTGCCGGGGATGCGGCGGAGGAGGTGGGGCTTGTGTTGGCGGGGAGCGTGCTCATCGTGCAGGAGGATATATGGGGCAACCGCAATATCCTTTCCAAGGCCGGGCCGGGACAGACCTTCGCCGAGGTATTTGCCTGCGCGCCGGGTACGGTGCTGAACGTGAGCGTGGAGGCGGAGAGCGCAGTCACGGTGATGTTTTTGCGGGTAAAGCGTATTTTGAGCGTCTGCTCCTCCGCCTGCGTGTACCACGGGCGGATCATCGGCAACCTGCTGGGGGAGCTGGCGGAAAAGAACCTGCTGCTGAATGAAAAACTGACCCATATGGGGCAGCGCACCACGCGCGCCAAGCTGATGTCTTATCTTTCCGCCGAGGCGCAGCGCCGGGGAAGCTATGAGTTTGATATCCCCTTTTCCCGGCAGCAGCTGGCGGACTATCTTTCGGTGGAGCGCAGCGGGCTTTCGCTGGAGCTGGGCCGGATGCGTGACGAGGGACTGCTGGCGTTTCACAAAAACCATTTTGTCCTCAAGGCGCCGGGGGCGGGGCAGCCTTCCTATATATAGTAAGGGGGACGCAGGAAGAATACAGCCCGGACGAAAAAGTCGGCAGCCCTTCGGTGCCAAAAGCAGTTTGCTTGAGGAGCCGGGGGGCTGCCGCTTTGCGGGGCGGGTATATTATGCGGTGGTGCCGCCGGGACCGGTTTGAGGGGGTGTGCCGGTCGGTTTTTCCGGCGGGGTGGTGCCGTCCGGCTTTTGACTATTGAAGCCGCCGGAGGGCGGGGCGCTGCCGTCCGGGCGCTGACCGCCCATGCCGCCCATGCCGCCTATATTCCCATCACCCCGGCTGCCCATCCCGGTGCGTACCGTGCCGGTTTGGGCGGTGCTTACCGTTTGGGCTTCCCCGGCGGAAAGGGTATAGCTTTCGCCGTCCGAAAGATCGCCGGAGGAGAAGAACAGGAACGAGGCATTATACACCGCTTCCCCGGAATAGAGGACAATTCCGTCGGCGGAGGCAACGGTAAAGGCGGCTCCCTGCGTCAGCAGCGATGCGCCGCCGAGGGTGCCGGGACCGGGCATATTCATGCCGCCGGCTGCCCCGGAGCCGGTGAAGATCACGCAGGGTTGGGTCGCCGCAAGGGACATCCCCATGCCGCCGCTGCCGCCTGCCGCCAACACCGTGCCGCCGGAAACGGTAATGGTGCCGTCCGCATCAAGGGGTTCGTTATCTGCGGCGTTGGCGGTCCAAACGGTCACATTTCCGCCGGAGATGGTCAGGTCGCCGTTGGAGTCGAAGCCGTCTCCGCTGTCGGAGCGGGCGGTGACCGTCCCGCCGCTGATATTCAGCTGGTAGGAAAAGCCGGTGAGGTCGGCATTGGCGGCGTTAATGCAGTCATCGGCAGAATGGATATCGATGCTGCCGGAGCAGATGTTGACGGCTGCGCCCTCCAGTCCCTCAAAGCAGGAGGTGACGGTGATGCGGGGGCCGTCGGTTCCCGCCGCACCGATGTTCAGAGTGTAGTCGCAGTGCAGCGCATCATCCCCGGCGGAGAGGGTGAGGGTGCCGCTTTCCACCGTCAGCGCCGCTTCCGCATTGACTGCATCGTTCACGGGGGCATCGATGGTAAGCGTCAGGTCACGGATGGTCAGGGAGGCTTCGCCGTCCTGCGTTGTCGAACCGGATTTGATGCCGTTTTTGCCGTTCGCCCGGAGGGTCAGCGCCCCGCTGCCGCAAAGCACCACCCGGGAGCCGTCCTTGCACTTGATAACGGCGTTTTCCGCATCGGCGCTGCCGGTTTCGTCATTATTGGCGGCGGTATCGGAGAGGGTATTTTCGGTTCCGGCTGCCGCTTCAATGGTGACCTCGCTGCCCTTGCCGCAAAGGATGGGGGCGCTGTTCTCACAGGTGAGGGTCAGACCGTTGAGCACCAGCGTAACGCCGCGCACCCCCTTTTCCACCTTCACACGGCCATCGGCGCAGCTGCCGGAAAGCAGATAGGTGCCCGCACCGGTGACGGTCAGGGTGGTGCCGTCGATGGTGATACCGTCCGTGGCGGCCGCCGTCACCTTTCCGTCGGTAAAGCGGATTTCGGTGCCGCCGGCGGGGGTGGGGTTTTCCGCAGGGTCTGCGGCGCAGCCCGCCGACAGAGCAAGGGCCAGAAGCAATGCAAATATGAGATGGATTTTTTTCATAGGATTTCCCCCTGTTTATACTCTGCGGGGAGGCCGCAGGAGATTTCCAGATTTCCGTTGCGGCAGCGCATGGCGTCCAGCAGCTCCTTTTCCCCGGCGGGGTCCTTCAGCCGCACCAGATAGTGGAGACTGTACAGGCTGCCCATATTGACGGTTTTGACCCGCAGCAGCTTACAGGATGCGGTATATCCGGCGAAAAGGTCGGAAAAGAGGTCATTGTAGTCGAGATTTTCCGGGATGGTCACACGGAGCTCCCGTTCGCAGGGGTCGGTCTGCGGCTTTTTTTGCAGCAGCAGGAGGCCGCAGGTGACCAGCGCCGCCAGCACCGCAGGCGCCCAGTAGCCCATGCCGCAGCAGAGCCCCACCGTCATCGAAAGGAAAATGACCGTGATATCCCGCGCGGAGCCGGGCGCCGAGCGAAACCGCACCAAACTGAACGCCCCCGCCACCGCCACGCCGGCGCCGAGATTGCCGTTGACCAGCAGAATGACGAGCTGCACCAGAAAGGGCAGGACGGTAAGTGCGGAAAACATGGTGCCGCCCTCACCGCTTATTTTGCGGTAGGTGAGCGCAATACCATAGCCCAGCCCCACCGAAAGCAGGCAGACGGCAAGAAAGGCGGGCGCCGTCACCGAGGTGGTATAAAGAGAAGCAAAAATTCCGTCAAGCATATCGTTTTATCTCCGTTTCGTCGGTTTTTTCTTTGCATAGGGCCTCGAACGCCCTGCCGCATTTGGAAAAAGAGGTGGGGAAGATGCCGCTTTCCGAAAGGGCCCGTGCCAGCCACAGCGGCGCCGCATTGGTGATCTTCACCTCCAGGAGCACCTGCCCCGGGGCCAGCAGCGGGCTGCCCCACGCCCCCTGCCGCAGGTCCAGCGCATCGGCACGCCATAGCATCCGGCGGTCGAGCGTCAGGCGCAGAGAGGGGTCCTCCGCGCCCTTTCGGGAGTCCCGTTCATAGGAGAGGAAGATGCGGGGCGCAAGGCTGCCGTAGGAGGACAGCATCCAATCAAGCTCCCGGAAGATCTGATCGTCATCGCCGGGGCACTGCTGTGATAGATAAAGGACGGCATCCCGGCAGGGCATACCGACACGGCGCTTGTAGACGATCCCCTCCGCCTTCTTTTTGATCTCCGGAAAGACCGGCGTTTGCTCCTGCGGTACCCCGTAGCTGCGTAGGCGGAGCTTTTCCTTGTAGGCGGGCTTTTCCTGCGAACGGCGGATCATGCGAAAGTCCGGGGTATCGTAGTACAGGTTAAGGATGCTGCTGTGGGCAAAGGCATCCGGCACCGTGTGGGAGAAAAGCACCGGGCGCAGGGCGGCGAGCTGCGCTTCGGTCAGCAGGTATTTCAGTTCCTTCCGTTTGAATACGGCCTGATAGTTTTCCATAGTGTCGCCTCCTTTGGCTTTTGTTACCCTTATTATCCATCCGCTTCTTAAAAAATGCTGAAAGGGGAGCAAAAACTTTTTTCAGAACTATTTCAGTTTTTCCCCTATAATGATAAAATGAAACAGAAAAAGGAGGGACTTCCTTTGAATATTCTTATCGTAGAGGATGAGACCGCCCTGGCGGAGGCGGTGGAGCATATCCTGCGCAAGGCGGGGCACAGCGCAGACCGGGTGGCGGACGGGCAGTCTGCGCTGGATTACATCCGGGTGGGCGGCTATGACCTGATCCTTTTGGATATCATGCTGCCCCGACTGGACGGGATCAGCGTTTTGCGGCAGCTGCGAAGCGAGGGGGTGCAGACCCCGGTGCTGATGCTGACCGCCCGGACGACCGTACCCGATAAGGTGGCCGGGCTGAACGCCGGGGCGGATGATTACCTCACCAAGCCCTTTGACCCGGAGGAGCTGCTGGCAAGAGTGGGCGCCATGACCCGCCGGCGGGGAGAGGTGGTTCTGGATGAGCTTTGCTACGGGGACCTGACGCTGGAGCTGAATACCGTCACGCTGCGCTGCGGCAGCCGGGATGTGCAGCTGGGCCCCAAGGAATTTGCGCTTATGCGGCTGATGCTCTCCGAGCCGAAAATGATCTATTCCAAGGACCTGCTGATCAGCCGGGCGTGGGGGTTGGATTCCGAAGCGACGGATAATAATGTGGAGGCCTATATCTCCTTCCTGCGGAAAAAGCTGCGGTATCTCGGCTCTGGGGTCACCATAAAAAATCTGCAGAAAATCGGCTATCGATTGGAGGTCACGCCATGAGCCCCTACCGCAAGCGCTTTGTGCAGTTCAATATGCTGCTCATCGGCATCGTGCTGACCGTTATGGTGGCGGCGGTGGCCGTATATATGGTAAATGACTACCGCAACAGCCTGCGCCTGACGATGGAGCAGGTGGTTGCACCCCTGCGGGGCTTTTCCCAGCCGCCCAAGGGGGAGCCGCCGGAGGACCCGCGGGGGCGGGACGGCACGCAGCGGGAAAAGGATATCCTGACGGTGTTCTATTCCCCGGAAAGCGGCAGCTACTCGGTGCTTTCGCCGAATAACCCCTATACCGGGGAGGAGCTGGAGTCGCTGTTGAGCGAGATCGTTTCCAAAAAGGAGGAATTCGGCACCCTGCGCCAAAGCCATATCATCTATTATCGCAGCGGAAATGCCCCCTGCCGCATCGCCATCGCTTCCACGGACTATATCACCCGGTCGATGGGCAATCTTGCGCTGATGCTGTCGGGCATCTGGTTGGGCGCCATGCTGCTGTTTTTCGCCGTCAGCGTCAGGCTCTCCGCCCTGGCCGCACGCCCGTTGGAGGAGTCCGCCCGGCGGGAAAAGCAGTTTATCGCGGATGCCTCCCACGATTTGAAAACGCCGCTTTCGGTCATTCTGGCGAATAACGCCATCCTGCTGGAAAACCCGGAGGAATCGGTGGGCAGCGTCCGCCGCTGGGTGGACAGCACGCAGGAGGCGGCCAAGCGGATGCAGCAGCTCATCTCCCGGATGCTTACGCTGGCCGATGTGGAACGCCCCGAAGCGGCGCTTTGCATCCGACCGGTGGACCTTGCAGCCATCGCCACAAAGGCGGCGCTGGAGATGGAGTCCACCGCCTATGAAAAGGGCGTGACGCTGGAAACGGTGCTGCCCGCCGAATGTACGCTGCGGGGAAATGCCGACTATCTGCAGCGGATCGTCAGCAGCCTGCTGGAAAACGCCCTGAAATATGAGCCGGCCGGCGGGAGGGTGCAGCTGACGCTCATCAGGGAAAAGAAAAAGGTGCGGCTTTCCGTTCAAAACTTCGGCAGCACCATCCCGGAAGCGGACCTTCCCCATGTTTTTGACCGCTATTATCGCAGCGATAAAAGCAGGAAAAGCGAGTCCGGCAGCTTCGGGCTGGGGCTGGCCATCACAAAGGAAATGGCGGAAAAGCTGGGCGGGGAGATTTCGGTTGCCAGTACGGCGGAAGCAGGCACCGTATTTCAGGTCATCTTCAGCCTGTAAAAAAAGAGAGCCCGTTATTTCACACAAGCAAAAAGCCCCCGAACTGCTGCAGCGCAGCGGCCGGGGGACTTTGCTTTACCCGAAGCGGGCGGACATTCAAAGAAAAAGCCCCCGGACGGGAAATCCGGGGGTGGTATGCCCGATGCGATTCGAACGCACGACCTTCAGAGTCGGAGTCTGACACTCTATCCAGCTGAGCTACGGGCACATATTCAGCTTACCTATTATATCGGGTATTTTCGGGTTTTGCAAGGGGAAACGGAAAAAACTAAAAAATATTCAAAATTCCGCAAAAAAGATGTTGACATTTCCCCTGCGAGGTGATAAGATAAACAAGCTGTCACCCGAAAGGGTCACAGCAGCCGCACCTTGAAAATTGAACAGCATTCACTTGAAATTGACTGAAAAGTCAATGGAGAGTCCTTGTAAATTCTTTAAGAGAAAGTACTCTTAAAAACAC
>SFFJ01000008.1 GCA_004557855.1 Oscillospiraceae bacterium | reverse complement strand
CCGGGAACAGGAAGTGGAAATCTTCTACCGCTTTATCGGCAAAATCGAATGACACATCTTGAGATACCCAACAATATCTTTAACTAAGGGAAACGGGGACATCCGACCCGAGCACCTCTAACCTGATCGCCCTTGCAAAGCTGTTTGAGCTTTCCGCTGAAGAATTGCTGCACGAGATCGGGTAATGTCGGGAACGGGCAGCACAAATGATTTTTGATAAAAGGTGTTATCGGTGATGAAGAAAAAAGGGCGTTTCAAAATAAGATATGTCATATTGAGTTTTTTTATTGCGGCAATCCTGTTTTCAACGGTATTCATGCGTTTGGGCGGGCTTTCTACCGGGGACGCCGCAAATGCGGAGGAGTTCAGGAAATATGCAGAGCCGGTGGAAAACCTTTCGATCCCGGAGGAAAAAAAGATCATCGCCCTGGGGGAAGCAACGCATGGAAACGCAGAATTTCAGCATTTAAAGCTTGTGATAATGAAGCGGCTGGTGGAGGACTGCGGTGTTAGGGCGTCTGCGCTTGAGGGGGATTACGGCGGCTGTGAGCAGGTCAACCGGTATATCCACGGCGGGGAGGGGACGGCCGAGCAGGCTGCGGCGGCGATCGGGTTTGCCATTTACCGCACGAATGAGATGACCGAGCTGATTTCCTATCTGCGGGAGTACAATAAAACCTCTTCGGCGGGTGAGGACATTCGCTTTTACGGGTTTGATATGCAAAGGGTCTCCCATACGTTCCGGCTTTTAACGGAGGCATGTGCGGAGTATCAAATCGACATGACGGGATTAGGGGAGCCGGCAGAGGGGGAACCTTTGAGCGATGTTCAAGCGGAGGCGCTAAAACAGATCAGAGAAAAGATGCAAGCCGGCGGAGCACCGGAAAAGGAGCTGCACTGTGCCGATATGCTGTTGCAGTATTATGAATTGCAAAGCAATTCAACGGCTGACGGCGGTGCATTAAGAGACCGGTTTATGGCGGAAAATGCAGAGTGGATCCTCCGACAGGAGCAGCAAAACGGCCGTGAGCGCATTTTTGTGACGGGGCATAACAGCCATATTGCAAAATGGGGCAGTTATGAGTCGATGGGGAAGATATTATCCGAGGAAGCGGAAAACGGCTACTATGCAATCGGCACGGATTTTTACAGGACCCGCTGCAATATGCCGACCGGTTCCTCCGCAGGGCGTACTGATCAGGTGTTTTATTCCCGCGACCCCTTGGCGAAAGCGGCAAGGGAAGCCGGGTACGATATCTGCCTGCTTGATTTTGCGAAAGTCCAGCAAGATACCGAGCTGGGCGGACAGATTTACGAATATTCCTATATGGGTAATCTAGGAGAGCATTACTCGCCGGTGATGCGGCTGCTTCCGCCAAGCTACCGCATTTTCCAGCCGCCTGCGGTGCTTTATGACAGTATGATTTTTGTAGCGGATGCGACGCCAACGAGGATCATACCGCAGGGATAGGCTGTAAACGGAAGATGGGATTTGCGGTTCGCCATGGAAAAAACAGAACGAAACCCTTGGGCGGGGCCTTTGCGGGCTTCGCCCTTAAAAACACCGCAGGAACGAAAATTCGTTCTTTTTCTATTGACACCGCCGGTTCTTTTGGTACAATAGAAATCGGAAGCAGCTTGCCCCTGCCGCACCGGGGGACATAGCCCGCCGCCCCGTCGCATAGGCTTGCACGGGGGTGATCCAAATGAAGCAGCTGTGGTACCGTGCAGCTTTGATATTTGCGTTTTCCATCGCAGTGGTAGGGGGCGGGTATTTCCTTACCGCCCTCGACGATCGTATGGCCCTTCGGGTGCAGTCCGGTGCAGTGGAGAATAAGCCGGTGATCGTGCTGGATGCGGGCCACGGCGGGATGGACGGGGGCGCGGTATCGGGCGGTATTCGTGAAAGCGAAATCAACCTTGCCATTGCCGAAAAAGCCCGGAAAATGCTGACCCTTTTGGGCTACCGTGTGGTGATGACCCGGGAAACCGATACCCTGCTGGCCGATGAGAACGCCAAAACGGTGCGGCAGCAAAAGCGCAGCGATCTGGAAAACCGCCTGAAAATCATGGCCGGAACGCCGGGGGCGGTGGGGGTGAGTATCCACCAGAACCACTTTTCGCAGTCCTATGTGCATGGGGCGCAGGTTTTTTACGGCAAGGCCGAAGGCAGCGAACGGCTGGCGGAGCTGATCCAGAAAAATATAGCGGGGCACCTGCAAACCGATAACCGCCGGAGGATCAAGGAAGCGGACTCATCGCTGTATATCCTGTGCAATAATACCGGTAACCCCGCCGTGATGGTGGAGTGCGGGTTTTTATCCAATCCGCAGGATGCGGAGAATTTGCAGCGGGAGCAGTATCAGGGGACTTTGGCGTTCCTTATTGCGGCTTCATTGATGGAGTATGAAACGGCGTCAGCCGGGTGAAATCTTTGCGGACGGAAGACTGAAACGGCTGATAAGGCGGGAACGCATTACAGCCGACGGAATAGGGAAGAAAGTCGCCCCGGAGTGCGGGAAGCATCTGACAGGGACGGCAAAGAGAAAGGAAACGGCATGGCAGTAAAAGAAAAAAGCATTTATGTTTGTACCGAATGCGGCTACGAAAGCGCCAAATGGCAGGGGCGCTGCCCCGACTGCGGCAGCTGGAATACGCTGGTGGAGGAGACAAGGATCATCGGCAAGGAGAAAAAGGGGCTGCCCGCCGTGGCAAGGGAGCCTTCTCCGGTGATGGCGCTGGACGCCGTGGATGCCGACGAAACGGTGCGGTATCACACCGGGATGGAGGAGCTGGACCGGGTACTGGGCGGCGGCATTGTGCCGGGGGCGGCGGTGCTGGTTTGCGGTGATCCCGGCATCGGGAAATCCACGGTGCTGCTGCAGATGTGCCGTACCCTGGAGGGGGATCTGCGGGTTTTGTATGTTTCCGGCGAGGAAAGTCCCCGGCAGATCAAGCTGCGGGCCAACCGGCTGGGTGTGACCGGGGAACGGGTGCTGCTGACCGCCGCCACCGATGCCGAGCAGATCAGGGAAACGATACTGGAGAATAAGCCTGATATTGTGGTGGTGGACTCCATCCAGACCCTTTCGGTTTCCGCCGTCAGTTCCTCCCCGGGCAGCGTTTCGCAGGTCAGGGAGTCGGCGCTGCTGCTGATAGAAGCCTGTAAGGGACAGGAGATCCCTTTGTTTATTGTCGGCCACGTGAACAAGGACGGCAATATAGCGGGCCCCAAGGTACTGGAGCATATGGTGGATACCGTCCTCTATTTTGAGGGGGATAAAAACTTGAGCTACCGCATTTTGCGGGCAAATAAAAACCGCTTTGGCTCCACCAATGAGATCGGTGTATTTGAGATGGGACAGACCGGCCTGCGGGAGGTCCCCAATCCCAGCGAGGCGCTGCTTTCGGGGCGGCCGCTGGATTGCAGCGGCAGCTGCATCACCTGCCTGATGGAGGGCACCCGGCCCATTTTGGTGGAAATACAGGCGCTGGTGACCAAAACCAGCTTCGGCAATCCTCGGCGGGTGGCTACCGGCTTTGATATGAACCGGACGGCGATGCTGCTGGCGGTGCTGGAAAAGCGGGCGGGCTTTTACATGGGGAACCTTGATGTATTCGTAAACGCGGCCGGCGGGATGCGCGCGGACGAGCCTTCGGCCGATCTTGCGGTGGGGATGGCCATTTTGAGCAACCTGCTGGATAAGGTCATCCAGGAGGATATGCTGCTGCTGGGAGAGATCGGCCTGGCGGGGGAGATCCGTTCCACCCCGCAGATCCAGCAGCGGGTAGGGGAGGGCTACCGACTGGGGTTCCGGCGGTTTTTGCTGCCGAGAAGCTCGATGAAGGCGATGGACCCTGCCGACTACCCCGAAGCGGAATTTATTCCGGTGGGGCAGCTGGGCGAAGCGGTACGGCTGCTGCGGAACTGAAAACAACGGCCTTTCCTGCGGGGAAGGCTGTTTTTTTGAGCATTTTTACCAACATATAACGCAGGTTTTATATCTATATGTAAAAAGTTGATTTGGTGTATTGACAGCGGTGGGGGCAAGGGGTATATTGTAATTAAATTGGTCGGCCAACCATTTTAGAAAACAATTTAACCCAAAAACTATCCAAAGAAATGTGCTGCCGCTGGTAAGGAGCCAACAGCAGCCGAAGGAGGAAATATGCTGACATTCTGGCGTGCGATTTTCTATTCGTCCTTGCTCGACCCGATTTTTACGGCGGTAGCCTCTGCATTGGGCGTAACAAAACAGGTATGTAAAGAATACTGCACCAGCGGTGTTATGGAGTATGGCCTGACCATGCTGCTGATCGTTCTGGCGGTGATTGCCGTTATCGTGCTCATTCGGGTATTCGGCCTGCTGAACGGCGGTAACTTGAGCGGTAAGTATAACCCCGAAAACCTGGAGAAGGTACCGAACAGCCCCCTGAAGGGCAAGAGCATTGTCTTCCTTGGTTCTTCCGTCACCAAGGGCTTTGCCGCCTATGGAAAGTCCTTTGTTGACATGGTGGCGGCCCGCACCGGCGCCAACTGCGTGAAGGAAGCGGTAAGCGGAACGACACTGGTGGATGACAACGCCAAGAGCTATGTGGCTCGTTTGAAGGCGCTGGACCCCAAGACCCCCTGCGAGCTGTTTGTCTGCCAGCTTTCCACCAACGATGCTACCAAGAAAAAACCGCTGGGCAAGGTAGCGGCTGCCGGGGAAGCCTTTGATACCAAGACCGTTTGCGGCGCCATCGAGTATATCATCGATTACGCCAAAAAGACCTGGAACTGCCCTGTGGCATTCTACACCAATCCAGAGTATGCTTCCCCCGAGTATAAGGACATGGTAGAGGCGCTGTATGCCATCGCCAAGAAGTGGGATGTTGCCGTAATTGACCTGTGGAATGACCGTGAGCTGAACACCAAGGAAGCCAAGAAGCATTCCTACATGAACGATCAGATCCATCCCACCAAGAAGGGCTACGCCCTGTGGACCCCTGTAATGGAAGCGGCTCTGGAAAATGTTATTGCCGGTAAGGCTGTTCCCACACGCCCCAAGACCGAGCCTGCGGTGACCCGTGAAGCGGTAGCCAAGCAGAAGAGCGGCCGCACCACCAAGAAGGTCATCCTGCGGATTTTGGCAGTTCTCCTTGCGTTTATCATTATGGTCGGCGCCAGCACCGTGCAGCAGCTGGTTTCCGTTACCGGCATGAAAAATGAGGGCAACAGCGACAAGTACAACCCCGAGACCCTTACCATGAACGCGGACAGCCCCATTAAGGGCAAGAAACTCCTGTGGCTTGGTTCCTCGGTATTCCAGGGCTTCGGCTCCGGCAAGACCTCTCCGGCATTGTTCATCGATGCGCTGGACGGCACCATTTCCACCATCGAGGTGAAAGGCGGAACCTTCCTTGCCTCCATTGACGGCTCCATCGGCGGCGGTGTTGCAGGTTCGATCTCTGCTGACTCCTCCTATATTAATCGTCTTCGTACCCATAATGCCGAAACCGATCCCAATCTGGATTTGGTGGTTGTTCAGCTTTCCACCAATGACTCCAAGGGTCAGTGCGAAACCGGCACCGTAAGCGACAGCTTTGACCCGGCGACCTTTGACGAGGTGACCACCACCGGCGCACTGGAAGCCATCATCGCCTATGCCAAGGAAACCTGGGGTGCACGTGTACTGGTCATTACCGGAACCTATTTCGAGGATGAAATGACCTATTCCGGCGGCCAGAACGCCGTTATCTACCAAACTATGATAGAACGCTGCCATGAGCTGGACGAAAAGTGGGGCGATGACTTCACTGTTCTGGATCTGTGGCATAACGATGCAATGTACGAGAATGTAAAGACCGGTGACTCTCTGTGGAGATCCTACATGAGTGATGCCATTCACCCGACCAAGAAGGGTTATCTTGAGTGGTGGGGCCCGTACATTGAAGCCACACTGTATCAGATGCTGGCTGACTAAAACCTGAATAATACCAATAGCCGGGGCCTCTTTACGGGACCTCGGTTTTTGTTTTGCACAAAGTGCCGTGCGCCCGAATATACTGCCTAAAAGGGGGAGTGCGGCTATGAGGATCAAGCACCGGGGGAGGAGGAAAAAGCCGGGATGGGGCAGAATTCTGGCGCTGGCGGCGATGATAGGGGCGGTGATCGCAGTGGATGCGGGAATACGCCCGATGGTGCGGGAGGCGGCGGCCGGTCAAACGCAAATCGTGGTGAATCGGATCATTCAGCAGGCGGTGCTGACGGTACTGGAGGAGGACGGGCTGCGGTATCAGTCCTTTGTGACCTTGAGGCAGAACCAAAACGGCGAGACCACCGCATTGACCACCGATGCAGTGCTCATCAACCGGCTGCAGGGGGAGCTGCTGGAAAAGATATTGCAGACGCTGCAGGAGACAAAGCAGATGACGCTGCAGCTGCCGTTGGGCAGTCTTTCGGGGAACCAGTTCCTGGCCGGACGGGGGCCGATGGTAACGCTGCACCTGCGGCCCGTGGGGATGGTGAAAACCAAGATCATCAACCAGTTTGATGAGGCGGGCATCAACCAGACAAGACATCGCATCCAGCTGCAGGTGACGGTGGATATGCTTTCGCTGCTGCCGGGGTACCGCATCAGCAGCCAGGCGCAAAGTAATGTGATTTTGGCGGAAACCATCATCGTGGGGCTGATCCCCGACGCTTATACTGAGGTTTACGGCGGGACGGACGACCTGGTGGGGATGATACAGGACTACGGCGCCCTTGGCGGGTGAAAAATGAGGGAAACAAATGTTGTAATCGGCGGGTAAAGTTGCTATAATAAATTAGTTATATTGGGGAGGTGTGCAGATGAGTGAGGACATTCGCAGAGAGATGCGGGAGCTGGAAAAAAAGGTCGAGTACCATATGCATCTGTACTATGATCTGGATCAGCCCGAGCTGGAGGACTACGAGTATGACCGCTTGATCCATCACCTGATGGAGCTGGAGGAGCAGTATCCACAGTACGCCTCTCCCAATTCCCCCACCAAGCGGGTGGGCGGCAAGGCGCAGAATACTTTCCGGGAGGTGACCCACAAGGTACAGATGGGATCCCTGCAGGATGTGTTTTCCACCGATGAGCTGCGGGCCTTTGACCTGCGGGTGCGGGAGGAGGTACCGAACCCCACCTATGTGGTGGAGCAGAAAATCGACGGGCTTTCGGTATCCCTGGAATATCACGACGGGGAGCTGGCGGTCGGCTCCACCCGGGGGGACGGCTTTACCGGGGAGGACGTGACCGAAAACCTGCGTACCATTCGGAGCATCCCGCTGCGGCTGCCGCAGCCGCTGCCCCTGCTGGAGGTGCGCGGCGAGGTATATATGCCGGTCAGGAGCTTTAACCGGCTGGTGCGGGAGCAGGAGTTGCGGGAGGAGCCCATTGCGAAAAACCCCCGAAATGCGGCTGCGGGCTCCCTGCGGCAGAAGGACCCGAAAATCGCTGCGGCAAGAGGATTGGATATCTTCTGCTTTAATGTGCAGCAGCTGGAGGGTCTGACCTGCCAAAGCCACAGTAAATCGCTGGAGCTGATGAAGGAGCTTGGGTTCCCGGTTTCGCCGGATTATAAGGTCTTTGACAACATAGAGGACGCCATAAAACAGGTAGAAAAGATAGGAGAATTGCGCGGCACGCTGGGATATCAAATCGACGGCGCCGTTATAAAGGTAGATAGCTTTACAGATAGAGAGCGACTGGGCAGTACTGCGAAATATCCCAAGTGGGCGGTGGCTTATAAATATCCGCCCGAGGAAAAGGAAACGGTGCTGCGGAATGTGATATTGCAGGTGGGGCGCACCGGTGCTGTGACGCCGACGGCGGAATTTGACCCAATAGAGCTGGCGGGCACCACCGTAAGCCGCGCCACCTTGCACAATCAGGACTTTATCAACCAGCTGGGCGTGAATATTGGCGATACCATCGTGGTGCGGAAGGCCGGGGACATCATCCCGGAGGTGATAGCGGTAAGGAACCACCCGAAGGACAAGCCTGCCTTTACGCTGCCCAGCCATTGTCCCTCCTGCGGGACGCTGCTGGTGCGTGACCCGGAGGTGGCGGCCATCCGCTGCCCCAATATCAGCTGCCCGGCACAGATCTTGCGGAGCCTGATTCATTTTTGCAGCCGCAACGCAATGGACATAGAAGGGTTGGGCGAGGCCGTTTGTGAGCAGCTGCTGCGCAGCGGGCTGGCCAAAACACCGGCGGACCTGTACCGCCTGACCAGAGAGCAACTGCTCGGACTGGAGGGCTTCCAGCAGAAGAAAGCGGAGAATATCCTTTCGGCGCTGGAAAAATCCAGGCACAACGAGCTGGGCGCACTGCTTTTCGGTCTTGGGATTCGCAACATCGGCGATAAGGCGGCAAAGCTGCTGGCGCAGCGGTTTGGCTCCCTGCCGGCGGTGGAGGCGGCGACCAAAGAGGAGCTTTTATCCATCGAGGGCTTTGGGGAGGTCATGGCCGAAAGCGTGCTGCAGTATTTTGCCGATGAGAATAACCGCCGGCTGTGCCATGACCTGCTGGAGCTGGGTCTGGAGCCGTGGGTGCCGAAGCAGGCCTCTGCTGCGCTGGCGGGGATGACCTTTGTGGTGACCGGAACGCTGCCGACCTACTCCCGTGAGGAGGTGCAGGACCTCATTGAAAAGAACGGCGGCAAGGCGGCCGGAAGCGTGAGTAAAAAAACCACCTATGTGGTGGCGGGTGAAGCCGCCGGCAGCAAGCTGACCAAAGCGCAGCAGCTTGGCGTGCCGGTTTTGACCGAACAGGAATTACTGGAACTGATAGAAAGGGGTTCTTAAAAAATATGGAGATCGATATCAAAAAGATCGCAAAGCTTTCCCGGTTGGCGATAGAGCCGGAGCGGGAGGAAAAATTCCAGAAGGATATGCAGAATATCATCGATATGGTGGAGCAGCTGCCCGAAATGGAAGCAGGAGACCTTTCCCCCAAGGTGGAGGACGCCATGGCCCTGCGGGAGGATGTGGTGGAGCCTTCGCTGCCGCGTGAGGAAGTGCTGAAGAACGCCCCACAGGTAGCGGCCGGCTGTGTGGTTGTGCCCAAGACCGTGGGCTGAAATTGAGGGAAAGGAAAAGGACAACATGGAACTGTTTAAAATGACCGGCGGCGAGCTGCACCGGCTGATGAAAGAGAAAAAGGTCTCGGCGGCGGAAGTGGCCGAGGATGTATATGCTCGGATCTCCAAGGTGGAAAACGGCATCGGGGCGTACATTACGCCGACCCCCGAGGAAGCGATAAAGGCCGCCGAAGCGGTGGATAAGAAGATCGCATCAGGAGAGGAGATTCATCCCCTTGCCGGTATTCCCATCGGTATCAAGGATAATATCTGCACCAAGGATATTAAAACCACCTGTGCCAGCCGGATGCTGGAGAACTTTGTGCCGCCCTATGATGCAACGGTCATCACCAAGCTGAAGGCGGCGGACTTTGTAATGACCGGTAAGCTGAACATGGACGAATTCGCCATGGGCTCCTCCTGTGAGAATTCGGCGTTCCACATTACCCACAACCCCCACGGGCTGGATAAGGTCCCGGGCGGTTCCTCCGGCGGCTCCGCAGCGGCGGTGGCAGCGGGAGAAGCGGTGATGTCCCTGGGCAGCGATACCGGCGGTTCGATCCGTGAGCCTGCGGCCTACTGTGGGATCATCGGCCTGAAGCCCACCTACGGGGCGGTTTCCCGTTACGGGCTGGTGGCGTTTGCCTCCTCTCTTGACCAGATCGGCCCGATGGGACGCAGCGTGGAGGATGTGGCGAACCTGTTTTATACCATCAGCGGGCAGGACCCCTATGACGCGACCACCATGCCGACCCGATATCCCAAGACCGCCGAAGGGCTGGGCTATGACTTTTCCGGGCTGCGCATCGGTATGCCGCGGGAATTCTATAAGCACGCCGATGTAGCGGTGGGCGCCTCCATCTGGCAGGTTATCCGCACGCTGGAGGCCCGCGGTGCCAAGGTGGTGGATATCAGTCTGCCCAGTACCGATTACGGCCTTTCCGCCTACTATATCATTTCCTCGGCGGAGGCATCCTCCAACCTTTCCCGCTTCGACGGGGTGAAGTACGGCTTCCGTGCCGAAAACTATAACGACCTCAATGATATGTACGAAAAGACCCGCAGTGAGGGCTTTGGCGATGAGGTAAAGCGCCGCATTATGCTGGGGACCTTTGTGCTGTCCTCCGGCTATTATGACGCCTACTATAAGAAGGCCAAGCTGTTCCAGCAGAAGGTACGTGCCGAATACGATGAGGCCTTTAAGATGTGCGATGTCATCGTGACGCCGACCGCCCCCACCGCTGCGTTTAAGATCGGGGAGAATGTGCATGACCCCCTAAAGATGTACGCCAGCGATGTTTGCACCATCACGGTGAATATTGCAGGGCTGCCTGCGCTTTCGCTGCCGATCGGCATGGACCATGAGATGCCGGTGGGAATGCAGCTCATCGGGCCGCATTTCTCGGAGGAAAAGCTGCTGGGCATTGCCAAGGAATTTGAGACCATGCGCGGCGGGCTGTGCCAGGTCGCCAGTGTGGTGTAAGGGAGGGGACGCAACATGAAATACGAAATCGTTGTCGGTCTGGAGGTTCATGCGGAGCTGAATACCAAGACCAAAATTTACTGCGGATGCAAAAATTCCTTTGGCTCCATGGTCAATTCCAACTGCTGTCCCATTTGTACCGGTATGCCCGGCACCCTGCCCACCCTGAATAAGAGTGTGGTGGACTATGCCGTGCGGATGGGCTATGCCCTGCATTGCAGCATCAATAATATCTGCAAGATGGACAGAAAAAACTATTTTTACCCCGACCTGCCCAAGGCGTATCAGATCTCCCAGTTTGATATTCCGCTGTGCGAAAACGGCTACATCGACGCTATTGTGGATGAGGAGGGGCATACCAAGCGCATCGGCGTGACCCGTATCCACATTGAGGAGGATGCCGGCAAGCTCATCCATTCCGATGATTTTGCGGGCAGCCTGGTGGACTTCAACCGCTGCGGCGTACCGCTGATCGAGATCGTTTCCGAGCCGGATATGCGCTCCTCCGCCGAGGCAAAGGCCTACCTGGATACCATCAAGGCGACCTTGCAGTATCTCGGTATTTCCGACTGCAAGATGCAGGAGGGCTCGATCCGCTGCGATGTCAATGTTTCGGTGCGCCCCGAGGGCAGCACCGAATTCGGTACCCGTGTGGAAATGAAGAATGTCAACAGCTTTTCCGCCACCGTCCGGGCGATCGAATATGAGGCGGCCCGGCAGATCGAAATACTGGAAAACGGGGGAGAGATCCACCAGGAGACCCGCCGCTGGGACGATATTGCCGGGAAGAATATCCTGCTGCGTTCCAAGGAGGATGCCCAGGATTACCGCTATTTCCCCGAGCCTGACCTCAAGACCGTTTATGTAGAGGAAAGCCGTCTGGCAGAGCTCAAGGCGAGCATCCCCGAGCTGCCAAACGATAAGCTGCTGCGGCTGATGAAGCAGTATAAGCTGCCCTATTTTGATGCCAACCTGATGGCGGAAAATCCCGATAAGGCGGATTATTTTGAGGCGGTCGCCGCACTGGGCAGCTGCCAGCCCAAGAACATCAGCAACTGGCTGCTGGGCGATATCACCCGCATCATCAATGAGAAGAACCTGACGCTGGCCGATACCAGTCTTTCGGCCGAAAAGCTGGCGGAGATGCTTGCGATGATCGAAAAGGGCGAGATTTCCACCACCGCCGGTAAAACGGTGCTGGAGGAGATTATCTTCTCCGATAAGACCGCTGCCGATGTGGTGGAGGAGAAGGGGCTGCGCCAAATGAACGATACCGCTGCGCTGGAGCAGGTGGTCAGGGATATTCTGGCGGCGAACCCCAAGGTGGTTGAGGATTACCGCGGCGGCAAGACCAATGCGCTGGGCTTCCTTGTGGGGCAGTGCATGAGAGCCTCCAAGGGGAAGGGCAACCCCAATATAATGCGTGAGATGCTGGAAAAGGCATTGAACGGATGATAGGATGAAAATAGCGGGCTGTGGGGAAATACCGCAGCCCGCTGCTTACCATATGGCGCCGGAGAGCGTTTTTTGACCTGAAAGAGAGGGGGACCGGCCGGATGACCGAAATGCAGATGCTGCCGGAGCAGGCACGGATTGTATTTGATGCGGTTTTGAGAATTGACCTGCAAAACGGAACATATAAGACGGTTTCCCCGTGTACGGGTGAGGAAACGCCCGGAGAAAACGGCGCTTATGCCGAATGGGCCGGGCGACTGACGGAAAACGCCGACGGGGAAAACCGCCAAAAGCTGCTTGCGGCGCTGGGGCTTGAAAGGGTTCAAAAGGAGATGGAGCAGCATGGACGCTATGAGGTTTTCGGCGGGGAGGATACCGACTGCAAACGGCTGATCTTCCTGCGCTGCGGGGATGGCCGTCATGCGATGATGTACGTTACCGACCTTGGCCGGATCGCAGACTATTATAAAAATCTTCACGGGCGGATGGAGAAGGAACAGTATAAAGACCCCATCACCGGCGGGTTGAACCGCAGCTATTACGAAAAAAAGCTGCGGGACAGACGCATCAGCGGCGGGGTTGCCGTCATTGATATTGATGATTTTAAGCTGTGCAACGATACCTATGGGCATGATGCGGGAGATGCGGCGCTTTCCGTGGTGGCGCAGATCATCCGCAATAATATAGCGGAGCAGGATATGCTGGTACAGTTCGGCGGGGATGAGCTGCTGCTCCTTCTGCCAACCAACAAGACCAATGAGGCCGAGCATATTCTTGAGAGCATCCGGCGGGAAATCAACACGGTGCAGCATGGCGCCTTCGGGAATTTCCGGCTTTCGGCGAGCATAGGATGCGCGATGGCCCAAAATGAGCCGGCTGCCGATGCGGTTTATCGTGCGGACCGTATAATGTACCGTGCGAAAAATAAAAAGAATACGGTGATCACCGAATGGCAGCTTGCCGGGAATACCAAAGACCCGGACGAAAAGCAAGCCGAAAAACAGCTGGTTTTGATTGTGGATGACTCGGTATTTAACCGGGAGCTGCTGGGCGAGCTGCTGGGGGAGGGCTTTGAGATCCTGGAGGCCGCAAACGGCAGGGAATGCATGGAGCTGCTGACGCAATACGGAGCACAGATCTCGGTGGTGCTGCTGGATATCATCATGCCGGTGATGGACGGCTTTGCGGTGCTGGAGGAGATGGGTGAAAAGCATCTTCTGGAGGATATTCCCGTCATAATGATCACGGCGGATGATGATGCCGACGATATCCGTCGGGCCTTTGAAATGGGGGTCACCGATTTTATTTGGCGTCCCTTTGACGCCAAGGTGGTAAGACAGCGCATCCGCAATACCGTAAAGCTGTACGCCAAGCAGCGCAGGATGCTTTCGATGCTTTCCGAGCAGGCGCGTGAGAAGGAGAAAAACAGCCGCATCATGATCGATATTTTGAGTAATGTGGTCGGATGCATCAACGGCGAAAGCGCAGGGCATATCCTGCGGATGAAAAAGATAACGATGCTGCTGCTGGAACGGTTGATTCTGAAAACAGACCGGTACGGGCTGGCGTGGAAGGACTGCGGATTGATTGCAGCGGCGGCCACACTGCATGATATCGGGAAGGTGAGAATTGAGCCCGCCATACTGAATAAGCCCGACAAGCTGACCGAGGAGGAATGTGCGGTGGTGAAACAGCATGCCGTCCTCGGCGAGGAGATTCTGAAAAGCGGTGACCTTTCGGCATTCCAGGATGAGCCGCAGCTGAAAAATGCCATTGAAATTTGCCGATGGCATCACGAGCGATATAACGGGCGGGGCTATCCCGACGGGCTTTCCGGGGATGATATCCCCATTGCGGCACAGGTTGCCGGCATTGCAGATGTATTTGACGCACTGGTGAGCGTGCGCAGCTACAAGGACGCCTATACGCCGGAGGAGGCGCTACGGATGATACGGGACGGGGAATGCGGTTGCTTTAACCCGCTTTTGGTGGAATGCCTTACGGAGGTCATCGGGAAAGCGGTGCATGATATCTATCAGTAAGGGGTTTCACGCTGCCTTCGGGAACACACCGGGGCGGCTGCGAAAAGGACAACAGAGAGGGACGGGAGGCTTTCATAATGGGCAAAGCCATAAAGCAAATGACGGCGCTGGTGCTGGCAGTACTGTTTTTAGGGCTTACGGGGTGTGCGGGGAGGAGCCCGCAGCCGGAGGCGCCTAAAAACGGCACATTGGTGATCGGCAGCGATATTTATTCCCCGTATTTTTATTTGGATGATAACGGGAATTTTGCCGGGATCGATGTGGAAATTGCATCAGAAGCGTGCCGCAGGCTTGAAAAGAAGGCGGAGTTCAGGCAGATCGTATGGCAGGATAAGGATACCTTTTTGAATGCCAGGACGGTGGACTGCCTGTGGGGCAGCTTTTCCATGAACGACCGTGAGGATGAATACGCCTGGGCCGGCCCGTATATGCACAGCAGGCAGGTCGTTGCGGTGAATGCAACGAGTAATATTTACAGCCTTTGTGACCTCAATGACAAGTGCATTGCCGTGCAGAACGGCTCCAAGCCG
Organism: Oscillospiraceae bacterium; assembly: GCA_004557855.1. Lineage (GTDB taxonomy): Bacteria > Bacillota > Clostridia > Oscillospirales > Ruminococcaceae > Angelakisella. Next base: position 48,401 of record SFFJ01000008.1, on the reverse strand, counting down.
GAAATGCTGTTTTTAACCGATGCCGTACCGGGCGTTTCGGTCAAAAAGGTGTACAGCTTTTCTACGATGCCGTCGGTTTTTGCGGCGCTGAAAAAGGGCTATGTGGATGCCTGCGCCAGACACGAAACCGCCTGCCGGGACCATATGAAGAACATCACCGGCGACTACCGTATACTGGATGAGATCCTGCTGAAGGCCGATCTCGGGGTGGCGTTTAATAAGGAGACCGGCAGAGAGCAGGCTGCCGAATTGACGGCGGTACTGGAGGAGATGAAAAAGGACGGCACCATTCGCAGTATTCTGGAAAAGTATGATTTGGATGTGGACTTTGCGCTGAAGGGGGACGGAGCATGATGAGAAACCGCAGAACCGACCGGCGCTCCCGCAACCGTACCGAGATCATAGCCACGGCGATCATCTTTCTCGGTGTGGTGATCATGGCGATCGCCCTGTATTTCGGCACCGCCGACAGCCTTAATACCGCACAGAATACGATGGAACGGCACATCAGCGACCTGAAAAAGCAATGTAATGATTATGATGAGTTTTTGACGTCGGATAAGGTAAAGAGCCTTATGCGGCTGACCGAGCAGGCGGAGGATGTGGGGGATACACTGGCGCTGCTGCCGGATGAGGAGAAAAGCTAATACCTTACCGTATTTATGGAAAGCCAGCGGTTGGCCTGCATTTTGATTCTTGATGAAACGCTTATGCCGGACAGCCGGATTGTTACGGACAAGATGGGGGACTACCGGGTGTGGAAGGAGTATATTCTCAACCCTTCCGTTTCGTCGCTGCTGACCTTTCCCAAAAAGATCTTTTCGGCACGCATCACCCACGAGGGGCAAACCTATGATATTGCGGCTGCCGCAAGGAAGGATGCAAAAGGAGTCATTTTTTGCGCGATGAGGCAGGAAAGCGACAAGCTGATGGCCCATTATACCCCGGTAAAAAACCTGCTTGCTTCCAATGAAACCGCCCTGGGCGGGTCGCTGTACATCACCGAGGGGAATACGGTGGTTGCCTCCAATTCCGCGCAGGGGACTAAAATCGTTTCGGAAATCCCGGAGATCGCAGCATTTGCAGCGGCGAAAAACGGTGGTGAGCTGACCAGATTTGAGTGTAACGGCACATATTATTACGGCGGAAGCGCCAAATGCCGCAGCTACGATATTTATGTTTTTTACCCCTCACGGGAGATTTTTGCAGGCTGCCGCAGCATGATATTTCTGGTACTCGGGGTCTATGTGATCGCCGCAACACTGGCCATTACGCTGTACTACCGGACCATCGTTTCCCACAACCGTGAAATGAGCCGACAGTACGAGATCATTCGATCTATCAGTCATATTTACGTTATGACGGTGATAGTGGATATGCGAGCGGGGCGCTTTGAAATACTGAAGTACCCGGAAAAATGGGGCGAGATGAGCACATCCGGCCCGGCCGACCAAAGCTTCCTGGATCGGTTCATGAGCTTTGTAGGGGAGCAATACCGGGAGGGATACCTTGCGTTTTTGAATCCGCAGACCATCCGGCAGCGGCTGGGCAGCGACGACTATGTGGAATATGATTATCAGGATATCTCGGGCGAATGGCTCAATGACAAGATCATCCCGCAGAACCGGGACAAAAACGGAGAGTTCGATTCCTTTATACTGGCCAGGACGAGCATAGGGGAGCAGAAAAAGGCCGAGCTGGAATACCAGGAAAAGCTGAAAACCGCAGCCCGCAACGAGGCCCTTGCAAACCGGAGCAAGACGGAGCTGCTGCGCCGGATGAGCCATGATATCCGCACACCCATCAATGTTATTCTGGGTATGCTGGAGATCGCCGACCGCAACCCGACCGATACAACGCTGCTGGAAAGCTGCCGGAGCAAGGGAAAGGCTGCCGCGGAATATCTGCTGGAGCTGGTCAATGATATTTTGACCATCAACAAGGTGGATGCGGGGTCTGCGGAGGAAGCGGAAAGCGGATCGGCATTTTTGCTTGCCGATGCGGTGCAGAAGCTGTATATCGTGGCGGAGGAACGCGCCAAAGTCCGCGGGATCAAGCTGGAGCCCCCGCAGATAAGCGGCGAACAGAAGCCGCTGGAGGGCAATACGCTGTATCTGCGGCAGATCATTATGAATATCATTGCCAATGCCGTGCGGTACAGCCATGCGGGAGGATCCGTTCGGTTTTCGGTTTCTCAAATGCCCAGCCCGGAAAAAGAGGGCTTTGCCGAGGTTCGCTTTGTCTGTGAGGATAAAGGTATCGGCATGAGCCGGGAATTCCAGGAGAAAATGTTTGAGCCGTTTTCGCAGGAGAGCGAGGCCGGGAGCAGCCGGTTCGGCGGCGTCGGCCTTGGACTTGCCATCGTGCAAAAGCTGGTGCAGCGGCTGGACGGGCAGATCAGCGTGGAAAGCGAAAAGGGAGTAGGCACACGGTTCGAGATCATTCTGCCCTACAAGTATGCCGATAAGCCGGTGGAGGATAAGACCGAGGAGCGGGAGGAGATTTCGCTTCACGGGCTGAATATCCTGCTGGTTGAGGATAATGAGCTTAATATGCAGATAGCGGAATACATGCTGACCGACGCCGGCGCGAATGTGATAAGAGCATATAACGGCAGGGAGGCCGTGGGATACTTTGCGTGCTCGGCGGTGGGTGCCGTTGATGCGGTGCTGACCGATATGACGATGCCGGGGATGGACGGACTGGAGGAAGCAAGGAGAATTCGGACGATGGACCGTGCCGATGCAAAAACGGTACCGATCATTGCGCTGACCGCGAACTTGTTCCGCCAGGATATGACCGCCTGCACCGACGCCGGGATGACCGGGTTCCTTTCAAAGCCGCTGAATGTCGGGCAGCTTCTGAAAATGATTTCACAGCAGACGAAAAAAAGGAGAGGGTAACAATGAGTGATCTGCAGCGGTTCTATGATGCCATCGGTTCCGAGCTGAAGCCGGTCATTGAACGGCTTGGCGGCAATGCGGAGATCACCAAGCGGTTTAAAAAGAAATTTGCCGCTGACGGCAGCTTCGGGGATTTGGAAAAGGCGCTGGACGGCAATAATACGCAGGAAGCCTTCCGTGCGGCGCACACCCTAAAGGGGATTTGTTTAAGCCTTGGGTTTGGCTGCCTTTACCGGCACGCCGCAGCCGTCACCGAGCTTTTACGGGGCGGCGACATAACAGCCGCAAGGCAAGCCTTTCCTGCGCTGGAGAAGGAGTATATAAAAGTGACGGGCCTTTTGCGGGAACTCTAACCGCAGCGGGCAAAAGCACGACAAAACAGCCGCAAGTAGCGATACTTGCGGCTGTTGGTATGATAGGGAGAAATCATCCCTTTTGCTGCCGGGCAACAACGGGGATATCGCCGACGCCATCCAGCACCATGGTAGGGCGGTAGGCGTAGGTGTGCAGCGTTTCCCGGGTGGAAACGCCGGAAAGCACCAGAACGGTGGACATACCGCTTTCCATGCCGGAAATCACATCGGTATCCATGCGGTCACCGACCATAACGGCTTCGGCGGAGTGGCATTGCAGCATCCGCAGGCCGGTACGCATCATCAGGGGGTTGGGCTTGCCGCAGAAATACGCCTGCTTGCCGGTGGCGATTTCGATGGGGGCGACCAGCGCCCGGCAGGCGGGTGCGATGCCGTCCTCGATGGGACCGGAAACATCGGAATTGGCGCCGATGAGTTTAGCACCGGCCATGACCAGATTGGTGGCCTTGGTGAGGGTATCCAGGGAATAGGAGCGACCCTCGCCGACGACTACATAGTCGGGGTTGACATCATTCATGGTGATGCCGACGTCATACAGGGCGTTCAAAAGGCCGGCTTCGCCGATGGCAAAGACCGAGCAGCCGGGCGCCTGTTCCTTGAGGAAAGCGGCGGTGGCCAGCGCACTGGTGTAAAAATGTTCCTCCGAAACATCAAGACCCATGCGGGCGAGCTTTTGGCTCAACTCCCGGGGGGTATAGCCGCTGTTATTGGTGAGGAAAAGGTATTCCTTATTCTCATCGTGCAGCCATTGGATAAATTCCGCTACACCGGGCAGGATATGGTTGCCATGGTAGATGACACCATCCATATCACAGATGAAGCCCTTCTTTTCATTAAAATTGAGATTGTTCATTTCATTATTCTTCCTTTTCTATTCATATCGGTTCCATTATAGCATCGGCAGAACGGAAATTCTATCAACAAAATGCAAATTTTAATGCAAATTACGAACGGAAAATGAGGAATTCTTGACAAACTGAAAAGCTGTGGTAGAATACAATTTGAGAATGAGATGCAAATTCAATTCGGAGCGTAAACCATGAAAAACCGGTTATTCTTGATTTTTTTGATAATATTCCTGCTGGCAGGGTGCGGGACTTTACAGCCGCAGCAAAAGGAAAAAACGCAAATCGTGGCTACGATTTTCCCGCTGTATGATTTTGCCCGGGAGATAGCAGGGGAGGATGCAGAGGTGAAAATGCTTCTGAAGCCCGGCGCCGAGGTACACAGCTACGAGCCGACCCCGCAGGATATCATCGCCATACAGAACTGCGATGTTTTTCTGTATATCGGGGGAGAATCGGATGAATGGGTGCGAAACGTGCTGGAATCCATTGATACGCCCGACATGCAGGTGGTGGCGCTGATGGACTGCGTGGATGTGGTGGAGGAGACGGAAAACGGCTTTGCGTGGAACGGCGAGCATGACCACGGCGACGATGACCATGCGCATGAGGAAATGGAATACGATGAGCATATCTGGACATCACCGAGGAATGCCGTAAAGATGGTAAAAGCCATTACCGGGGCGCTGCAGGTGGCGGACCACAGCCATGCGACGGGATACGCAGAGCGTGCCGAGCGTTATACCGGGCAGCTGACGGCATTGGATGAAGCCCTGACCGAAACAGTGAATAACGCCGAACGAAAGCTGGTTATTTTTGCGGATCGGTTCCCGTTTTTATATTTGGTGCGGGACTACGGCCTGAATTATTATGCAGCCTACCCGGGTTGCTCCTCCGAGGCAGAGCCGAGCGCCGCAACGGTGGCGGCGATTATCGAGGAGGTAAAGGAAACCGGTGTGCCTGCTGTGTTTTACATCGAGCTTTCCAACCGCCTGATGGCGAATACCATTGCCGAGGCCACGGGAGCCGAGGAGCTGCTGCTGCATTCCTGCCAGAATGTTTCGCGGGAGGAGTTCCGGCAGGGTGAGGGGTATCTTTCCCTGATGGAGCGAAATGTGAAGAACCTGCAAAGGGCGCTTAACTGAATATAAGTGACGAAGCCTTTCGGATACGATCCGGAGGGCTTCTTTTTTGTGCATAAACCCTGTCCCTTTTCCATATGATGCAGCAGAGGACAAGGAGGATGCAAAATGTGGAACATGCGTGGGCTGCTGGCGCTGCTGCCATCGGGGATAGCGGAGCTTCTGCAAAGGGTGCCGCCCGAAATACTCAACCGCATGACCGAGCTGCGGCTGCGGGCGGGGCAACCGCCGGCGGTAACGGTAGGGGCAAGGACGCTGTTTCTTTCCTCGGAGGGGATGACGGTTATGGCGGAAAAGGGGCTGTTGATCCCGCAGGAAACGGTGCAGGAAACGCTGCTGTCCCTTTGCGGGCATTCACTTCACGGAATAGAAAAAACGCTGGAGCAGGGCTATTTTACAGCCGCAGGGGGCTTTCGGGTGGGCGTTTGTATGCTGCCGGATGCAGGCAGGCAGGGGCTGGCGCTTTCGCTGTGTATTCGTCTGCCGCGGGAGCTGCCCGGTGCCGCAAGGGAGGTCTATCCCGTTTGGCGGAAAAGCAGCGGTATTATACTGGCAGGGCCGCCGGCCAGCGGGAAAACCACCGTACTGCGGGATTTGTGCAGGATGATCTCGGCAGGAGTGCAGGACGGCCCCTGCCGCACGGTGCTGATCGATGAACGCAATGAGCTTTCCGGCTGGGACGGCAAGAGGGCGGCATTTCGGCTGGGGCCATGTACCGATATCCTTTTCGGCATACCAAAGGAACAGGCGCTCCGTCGGGCGATCCGCACGCTTTCTCCGCAGGTGATTCTGTGCGATGAGATAGCGGACGGGCGGGAAGCGGCGGCCATCCGGGAGGGCTTTTACTGCGGGGTGAAATTTGCGGTCACGGTGCATTGCGGCAGCCGGCAGGAGATGGGCGGGAATGTTATTTTGCGGGAGCTGATGAGGACGGGGGCGTTTTCGCATATCCATCTGCTGGGGCTGCCCGCCGGGACGAAAGGGGTAACGGTGACAAAGGATGAGTTTGATCGTGAAGATAACAGGGCTCATTATCGTGTTTGGGGCGTGCGCGGTGACAGGGACGGACTTTTCGGGCAGGCTGCGCCGGAACCGCAGGCAGGCGGCGCTGATGGGGCAGTACTGGGGGGATTTCCTGCGGCAGATGGAACTGACCGCTGCCCCGCCGGGTTTGATAGCAAGGACGCTGGCGGAACGCTCAAGCTTTCGGGAGTTTCCCTTTGCCCGATGTCTTGCGGGATGTCAGGGGGATTTCGAGGGCGCATTGAAGACGGCGGTGCAGGAGAGCGATTTAACACCGGCGATGCAGAAAGCCATTCAGCCGTTGGCCGGGATACTGGGCAGCACCCCGATGGAAACGGAACGGCAGGCGCTATTGGGGGCGCTGGCGGCGGTACGGCAGGAGGAAAAATACTGGGCGGAACAGGAGAGCCGGCAGGGGACGCTTTACCGGAGGCTGGGGGTACTGGGCGGACTGGCGCTGGTTGTTCTGCTGATGTGACGGAGGAAACGGCATGGAAGTGGATCTCATCTTCAGGATAGCGGCCATCGGGATCATCGTATCGGTGCTGTATCAGGTGCTGCTGCGCTCCGGGCGGGAGGAGCAGGCGATGCTGACCTCATTAGCGGGGCTGATCGTGGTGCTTACCATGCTGATTTATGAGATCAGCGGGCTATTCCAAACCGTCAAGAGTGTATTCGGGCTGGTGATACCATGGAGATAACCGCCCTTATCGTTCTGTGTATCATTACGGCGCTGCTGGCGCTTTCGCTGCGGGGACAGCGACCGGAATTTGCCATGCTGCTGTCGCTTGGCTGCGGGGCCTTTGTACTGCTGAACCTTTTGGGCCAGATGAATGGGATACTGTCCGGGCTGGAAAGGGCGATGGCAGGGCTTTCGGGGCAGAGCGACCTGACCGGGATCATTCTGAAGGCGCTGGGGATCTGCATTGTGGCGGAGCTGGGCAGCCAATGCTGCCGGGATGCAGGAGAAGCCGCCATAGCCGCCAAGGTAGAGCTGGCCGCCAAAACAGCGCTGGTGCTGATGTGTATGCCGGTATTTACACAGCTGCTGGAAACGGCCGGGGAGCTGCTGCGCCTATGAGAACCATGATAAAAGGCCTTTTGATGGCGGCGGTGTGCCTTATGATAATGGGGAATATCGCGTCGGCGGAGATGCCGGACCCGGCGATGGAAGCGGAGCAGTATTTGGCCGGGGAGGATTGGCAGGCGGTGCGGGAGAGTATTCCGCCGCAGGCAGCCGAAAAGATGGCGGAGCAGGGGATCTCCTCCTTTTCGGAGCTGATTGCCATGCCGGCGGAAGAGCTGTGGCAGATGGTGCAAAATGAGGTCAAAGAGGTACTGGACGCGCCGGTGAGGGTACTGCTGTCGCTATTGGGTGCGGTGCTGCTGTGTGCCGTGGTAAAGGGCATCGGCAGCACGCTGGGGGGCGGGGTGCATCAGGTGTTTGGCGCAATCATGACTGCCTTTGCCGTTACGCTGCTTATCCGCCCCGTTATGGATTGTATTTTATCGCTGCATACGGTATTTGCGGATTTTTCGCTGTTTCTTACGGTGTATATCCCGGTTTTTGCCGGCATCATGACAACGGCGGGACAACCGATGACCGGGGCGATTTATAATGTTTTGCTGTTTGGTGCGTGCCAGGGGGTGAACGGTCTGCTGCAGGCGGCGTTCGTGCCGGTCATCAGCTGTTATCTTTCCCTTGCCGTTGCTGCGGAGATTGTTCCGCAGATGGGGCTGCGTGACCTTGTGGCGGGGATCAAAAAGGTCATCACATGGGGGCTGGGTGTGACCATGACGGTCTTTGTGGCGCTGCTGTCGCTGCAATCCGCCATAGCGGGCGGCGGGGATAATGTGGCGGTAAAGGCGACGAAATTTATGCTGAACAGCTTGATCCCCGGCGTCGGCGGCAGCCTTTCGGAGCTTTTTATGGCGACGCAGGGGTGCGTGCAGCTGGTAAAAAGCACCGTTGGCGCTGCGGGGATAGCCATTGCTGCGCTTACCTTTCTGCCGGTGGTGGTGCGGGTGATACTGTGGCAGGCCGTCACGGCGTGCGGCGGGTTTATTGCGGGGATGCTGGGGGTCGAGGAGCTTTCCCGGCTGCTGAAATCGGTGGGGTCGGCGCTTAATGTGATGCTGGCTATCGCCCTTTATTACGCCATGCTGTTTATCGTTTCCACATCGCTGATGATACTGGCCTTTAAGGGGGGATGACACGGTGCAGGGCATACAAAGCTGGTGCTATACCCTCTTTGCGGGGGTGCTGTTTTCCGGCATTGTGCTGATGCTGACCCCGGACGAGCGTTACCGGCCGCTGATGCGGGTGATCCTGGGCGGGTTTTTGCTGGTTTGCATGGTGACATGGGTGGGGCAGATCAACGTTAAGATAGATTTTAGCGCCGGGGATGCCGAACGGCAGCGGGAGCAAACGGCACAGCGGGCGGAGGAATATTTCACCGGGCGGGCCATGGCGCTTTCGCAAAGGGAAACAGAAAAGACCGCCGCCGAATATCTGGCCGACTATGGCATAAAGCCGGGGGAATTCCAAATATACATAAAAACAGAGGAACACCCGGACGGGACGAAAGGGCTTTACCTGCTGCTGTATTTGCCGCAGCGGGCGACAGAGCATAGCTTGGTTATCAGCCGGGCGCTGGGCTACCGGCTGGGGGCGGATGTGAGGATAGAAACCTATGGAACAGAAGAAGCATGGCAGTACCGGCAAAAAGCCGACTAAAATGACATTGATCATGGCGGCAGGACTAATGGGGATATTGCTTATCGGGATAGCGCCGATGCTGAAAACCGGCGCTGGGAAGCCGAAGGCACAGCAGGAGTCGGTGCCCTCGGCCGAGGAATATGCTGCCGCGCTGGAGCGCCGCCTGGAGGGAATATTGGGGAAGATAGACGGCGTGGGCGAGGTGGAGGTGATGATCACTGTAAAAAGCGGCTATACCTACACCTATGCCATGACCGAAAAGGTGAACAGTGATGTAAGCGAGGAATATAAAAGCGACGATCAGCGCAAGACCCAGCAGAAAAACACCACCGAGCAAAGCTATGTGATGGTGGAGGACGGCGACAGCCCCTTGGTGACGGCGCTCAATGAGCCGGAGATCAAGGGGGTGGTAGTGGTATGCGGCGGCGGGGGAGACCCTAGGGTGGTATCGGAGGTGATCTCCGCCGTAAAGACCGCACTGGATATTTCCACTGCAAAAATTACCGTTTCACGGATCAGCCCCGGCACCGCCGGTTCCTGATAGATTATCATTCTACCCGTAAAAAGGAGTGCATAGTTAAATGAAATTTTCCATTAAAAAGGGGTATATTGTGCTGGGGGCGCTGGTGCTGGCTTTGGGCGCTGCGGTGTATCTTAACTGGGATTACATGAGACAGGAGGACTACATAGCCGCCGGGGCCGAAACGCAGACGCCGGAGGACGGGCAGGGTACTGCAAATTACGGGGACGCCTACTTTGTTTCGGCGCGGCTCAACCGGACGCAATCCCGTGATGAGGCAATGGACGCCCTGAAGTATATGCTGGAGGACTCGGCGATGGAGGAAGGGGTGGCGGCTGTGCTGGCGCAGCAGGCACAAAGCCTTGCCAAGACAATAGAGACCGAGGGGAAGATTGAAAACATCATAAAGGCCAAGGGCTTTACAGAATGCATGGTCTATCTGGATGAAAACAAGGTGGATGTTATTGTGCAAAGCAGCGGCCTGACCGACAGCGAAGCGGCGCAAATCATGGACGCCGTCATGGCCGAAGTATCGGTGGAGGAAAGCAATGTATCCATAATCGAAATAAAATAGTTGCCACCGGGACAAAATATTGCTATAATATAGTGGTATCAGTCCAATGCATGGGAGGTGCAACATAGATGGAATATGAAAACACTGCCGGAAGCCTGCGGATCTCCTCCGAGGTCGTGGCGTCCATTGCGGAATATGCGGTAAAAGAAGTGGAGGGTGTGGCGTGTCTGGCGCCCATCGTTTCCAATATCGGCGGTTGGCTGCTGGAAAAGCAGACCATCAAGCCGATCTCGATCCAGATGAATGAAGGCAAGGCCACCATTGACATTCGCCTTTTGGTCCATCCGGATGCCAAGATCCCCGTTCTTTCCCGCAAGCTGCAAGAAGCGGTAAAAGATGCCGTTCAAAGCATGACCGGTATCGAAGTAGCTACCGTGAACCTTTACATTGCCGGTGTTTCGGCCGCACGGCCCGAAGCCAAGGCAGAATAAGAGTTCGACCGACAGCCCTCTTAATATTGCATTAAGGGGGCTGTTTTTACTGAATGGAGGACGACAAAATATGACCAGACGCGAAGCGCGCGAGCAGGCGCTTGCCATGATCTTCGAGATGAATTTTAACGATAATACCGTAGGCGAGATGGTGGATAACGCCCTGATCTTCCGGGATGAAACGGTGGATGAGTACGCCGTCGGGATTGCCGAGCAGGTACGCCTGCATTGGGAGGACAACCTCTCATCGATAGAGCAGTACAGTAAAAAGTGGAAAGCCAACCGCCTGCCAAAGGTATCGCTGGCGATATTGATGTTGGCCATGACCGAGATCGCCTATGTAAAGGACGCCCCTGTAGGTGCGGTCATCAATGAGGCGGTGGAGCTGGCCAAAAAGTACGCCGGGCCGGAGGATGCCTCCTACATCAACGGCGTGTTGGGCGGGTATGTCCGGGGCACCATGGGCGAAGCGACTCTCCCCGCGAAAACCGAGGAATGATAAACGGGGGAGTACTGCGCCTTTTGGCGGCAGGCTCCCTTTTGTGCTATAATAAAAACCATGCGGGGAGGTGACACCGTTGCCGGCACAAATCATCAAGGTTTCGCAGCTCAATCGCTATGTAAAGGCCCAGCTGGAGGAAAATCCGTTACTGGGCGATCTGCTGGTCAAGGGCGAATTAACCAGCATGAGCCGGCGAAGCGGCTCGGGTCACTTCTACTTTACCGTCAGCGAGGGAGACGCCACGCTGCGGTGTGTGATGTTTGCACGTTATGCCGAAAGAGTCCCCGCTTTTCCGCAGGAGGGCGATACCGTTATCGTGCGAGGGGCGATCACCCTGTACGAACGGGACGGTCAATATCAGCTTTCGGCTTATGATATTCAAAGCATAGGGCAGGGAACAGGCAGCGTGGATTACACCGCCCTGCGGCAAAAGCTGCTGGCGGAGGGGCTGCTCTCTCCCGAGCGCAAGCGCCCCGCTCCCCGTTTCCCGCGGGCAGTCGGGGTCATTACCTCGGCCGAGGGAGCTGCGGTGCAGGATATCATCACCGGGATGGGAAAGCACAACGACCTGATCCCGATCGTTCTTTATCCTGCTACGGTACAGGGTGCGGCAGCGGTAGAGGAAATGCTGTACGCCCTGCGATGTGCCGTCGCCGATAACCGGTGCGATGTCATTATCATCGCACGGGGCGGCGGTGCAGCGGAAACGCTGGCGGTTTTTAATGATGAACGGCTGCTGCGTGCTGCGGCGGCTTCCCCGGTGCCGATCGTTTCGGCGGTGGGGCATGATGTGGATATCACCCTGTTGGATGAAGTGGCTGACCTGCGTGCGGCTACCCCTACGGCAGCCTGCCAGTACTGCTGCGTTTCCAAGGCGGAGCTTCTGACCGAGTTTTCCCTTGCGAAAAACGGCCTGCAAAGGGCGATGAAATACCGGCTGTACGGGCTTTTGGGGCGCACCGATGCGCTTCAACGGGTGCTGCGGGCCCGGTCGCCGCAGGTTTTATACAGTAAGAACCGTCAGCGGCTGGACTATCTGACTCGGCTGCTTCAGGGAAATATGCAGCATATCCTGTGGCGGCTGACCCAACAGGCGGGGCAGTTGCACGGGCAGCTGGAGCTGCTTGACCCTGCCCTGCCGGTGGAACGCGGGTACAGCATCACCTATACGGTGCGGCAGGGGGAGCAATTACCGCTGTATTCCTGCCGGGATGTAAAACCGGGAGATATACTGCTTACCCGCATCAAGGACGGCGAGGTGCTTTCCACCGTTACGGCGGTGAACCCCCGAAAGGAGTAAGAGATGGCAAAATCATTGGAAAAAGAACTTAAAGAGCTTGAAAATATCGTTCGGCGCCTTTCTGCGGAGGAGCTGCCCCTGGAGGAAGCATTGGAGCTTTACACCAAGGGAGTCGAGATCAGCAAAAGCTGCGATGAGCTGCTGGCGGATGCCCGGCAGAAGGTGGAAATGGGAAAAATGCAGTTGGAGGGGAACCGAAATGACATGGAGTGAGCGCTACCCCGAATACTGTTCCATGATAGAAGCGGCGCTGCCGCAGTACCTGCCCCCCGTCACGCTGCCGCAGGGCAAGGTGTGCGAGGCGATGGCATACAGCCTTCTGGATGGCGGAAAACGCATCCGCGGCTGCCTGACGCTGGCGATGTGCGAGCTGTGCGGCGGAGAGGTGCAGTCGGCGCTGCCGCTGGCCTGTGCCATTGAGATGGTCCACGCCTATTCTTTGATCCACGACGATTTACCCTGCATGGATAACGATGACCTGCGCCGGGGAAAACCCTCCTGTCATATCAAGTTCGGTGAGGGGACGGCCCTGCTGGCTGGGGACGCCCTGCTGACCCATGCTTTTTCGGCGGCCTCCGATGCCTATTTTAACGGCACGCTGCCGGCAGAAACGGTACTGCGCTGCGTCAATCAGCTTTCCCGCGCGGCGGGTGTTGAGGGGATGATCGGCGGGCAGGTCATCGATACCGCCCCGGAGGAAGTCCCCATGACGCCGGAGCAGCTGGAGGCGATGCACAGCATGAAAACCGGTGCGCTGATTCGCTCGGCGGCGGTGCTGGGCTGCCTTGCGGCCGGCGCCCCCCGTGATGTCGTCATGCAGGCCGACCTGTATGCAGCCAAAATCGGGCTGGCGTTCCAAATTGTCGATGATATACTGGATGCGACCGAGGAAAGCGAAAAGCTGGGGAAATCCACCAGCGATGCCGATAATAATAAAACCACCTACATCACCCTGTACGGTGTGGAAAAAGCCCGAGAAATGGTACGCCGGCTGGTTCTGGAAGCGGATTTGGCGGTAAAGGGTACCGTGCTGGATGATGAAATGCTGTATGAGCTGGCTGATACGCTGGCCAAACGCCATCACTAATGATAGGGGAGAAACCCAAAGCATGACAGAGAAACAAAGACTGGATCAGGCGCTTGTGGAGCGCGGGCTGTGCACCGGCCGTGACCGTGCCAAGGGCATTATTATGGCCGGGCAGGTATACGTGAACAACCAAAAGGCCGATAAGCCCGGCATGAATGTGACCCCGCAGGATGAGATCGAGGTGCGGGGGGACCAGCTGGCGTATGTCAGCCGGGGCGGCCTCAAGCTGGAAAAGGCCATGAAGGAATTCGGGCTGCGACTGGATGGGTACACCTGCGCCGATATCGGGGCATCCACCGGCGGATTTACCGACTGTATGCTGCAAAACGGCGCCGTAAAGGTTTATGCCATCGATGTAGGCTACGGCCAACTGGCGTGGAAGCTGCGCTGCGATGACCGGGTCGTCAATCTGGAGCGAACCAACATCCGCCATGTGACGGAGCAGGAGGTGCCGGAGCTTTTGGACTTTGCTTCGGTGGATGTTTCCTTTATTTCGCTCAAGCTGGTGCTGCCGGTGCTTTATCGGCTTTTGAAGGACGGCGGCGAGGCAGTGTGCCTCATCAAGCCGCAGTTTGAAGCCGGACGGGAGTTGGTGGGCAAAAAGGGCGTGGTGCGGGAGGAAAGCACCCATGTGATGGTTGTGGAAAATGCGCTTTCCAATGCAAAGGAAAATGGCTTTACGCCCATCCATCTGACCTTTTCTCCTGTAAAGGGGCCGGAGGGCAATATCGAATATTTGATGCACCTGAAAAAAGGCGGGTATGAAGCCGAACTGCCCGCCCCGGAGGAGATCGTTCGGCTTTCCCACATGACATTAAGCGAATAAACCGCAGGAAAGGAGGGGTGCCCTATGGATTTTTTCCTGATTGCGAACTTTTCCCGGGAAAATGTTCCCGCCGTAACCCAAAAGGTATGCGATGAGCTGCTGCGCAGGGAGTGTGGCATCTGCCTGTGGGCGGAGCCCGTACCGGGTGCAAGCTACCCCGCGGAGGTGCAGCTTGTCGCCAAGGAAACGGCCTGCCGCCATGCGGATATGATCATTTGCATCGGCGGGGACGGGACCATCATCGACGGCGCTCATTGCTCGGCGGCATATGGGTTGCCGGTTCTCGGCATCAATGCCGGGCGGCTGGGCTTTTTGGCGCAGGTGGAGCCGGAGGGGATCGCAGCGGCCTTTGACCGCATCCTTGCCGGGGATTATTCCATCGAGCAGCGGTTCGGCATCTCCCTCTTTGACGGGGAAGAGACGATGGTCCCCTTTGCGCTCAATGATATTGTTTTTACCAAGCCGGTGATGACCAATATCATAGACCTGGAGATCGACTGCAATAACCGCCGCATGAATGAGTATTCCGCCGATGGGCTGATCCTTTCCACCCCCACCGGCTCTACCGCTTATTCACTTTCTGCCGGCGGGCCGGTCATCGATCCCGGCCTTTCCACCATATCCATTGTACCCATCTGCCCGCACAGCGTCTCGGTCCGGCCTATCGTGGTTTCGGCGGGGCGCAGTGTCTCCATCCGCTGCCGCCAGTCGATGTGCGTGGTGGTGGATGGACGGGAACGGCTGGAGCTGATGCCGCAGACTGCGGTCACGGTGCGCCGCAGCGAAAATGCCGCCCGATTTGTTTCCTTCGGGGAGCACGAGTTCTTTGAGATCCTTTCACATAAACTGCTGCAAAGGGGGTAACCGAGATGAAAGCAACACGCCACGCCAAGATACTGGAGCTGATCCAAAGCCATACGGTCACGACGCAGGAGGAGCTGCAATCCCTGCTGGAAAGCAGCGGCTTTTTTACCACACAGGCCACCATTTCCCGCGATATCAGAGAGCTGCGGCTTGTTAAGGTGCTTTCGCCCAGCGGCATCTATTATTACACGCAAAACAGCGCCGCCCCGGCCGATACCCTGCAGCTTTCGGGGGACTCGGTCTTTATGCGCAGCATCCGTTCGGTGGATTTTGCCGGAAATATCGTTGTGATAAAGACCCATTCGGCAATGGCCTCCGCCGTTTGTGAGGCGGTGGATAACAGCAACCGTCCCGAGATACTGGGTACCATCGCCGGAGAAAATACCATCTTTGTGCTGCTGAAAACAGAGCACTTTGCCGATGAATTCTGCACCCATCTGCGGGAGCTGATGAAGAAAAACCTTTCCCGCTGAAATCTGCCGAAAGAGGAAGGAAGAACCTATGCTTTCTCAACTTTACATAGAAAATATCGCTGTGATCCGTCAGGCGACCATCGATTTTTCACAGGGCTTTCATGTGTTCACGGGTGAAACCGGCGCCGGTAAGACCATCCTGATCAGCGCCATCAATGCCGTTTTGGGCGGCCGCACCTTTAAGGAGATCATCCGCACCGGTGAGACCAGGGCCACCGTTTCGGCGCTTTTTACCGATATCCCCGCCGCACTGTGTGAAAAAATAGCGGCGCTGGGCTACCCGCCGGAGGACGGGCAGCTTTTGGTGCAGCGGGAAATCGACCTTGCGGGAAAGGGGCAGTGCCGGCTGGATGGCCGCCCCGCTACTGCCGCCATGCTGCGGGAGGTCTGTTCTCTGCTCATCGATATCCACGGGCAGCATGATAACCAGGAGCTTTTGAGTGCCGAAAAGCATTTGGGCTTTTTGGATAGCTACGGCGCCTACCCGCAGGAACTGGCCGCCTACACCGCTGCCTATGACCACATGTGCGATTGCGCCGCACGGCTGGACAAGCTGCAGATGGATGAAAGCTACAAGCTGCAGCGCATGGATATTCTGGGTTTCCAGCTCAAGGAGATCGGGGATGCAAAGCTCATTGACGGGGAGGAGGAGCAGCTGCAGGAGCAGCAGAAGCGCATCCGCAACGCCGAGCGCATCACCGAGTCACTGGGGGCGGTTTATACCCTCCTGAACGGTGACGGCGAGGAGCGCCGGGGTGCTTTGGAGATCCTGGAGGAAGTTTCCTCCGATCTGGACACCGCAGCCAAATTCCTGCCCGAATTTGAGGAATACGGTGATAAGCTGAATGACGCCTATTATATGCTGGAGGAGCTGGGCGGCCGTGCCCGGGATACCCTGGAGGACGCCGACTTTGACCCGCGGCAGCTGGATGCCATCGAGAGCCGGCTGGACACCATATATAAGCTGAAGAAGAAATACGGCGGCAGCATTGCGGCGATCCTGGAATACTATGATAAAATCAGCGAGGAATACCAGTCGCTGGAATTGAGCGACGAGCTGACCGCCAAGCTGCAAATGGAACTGGACGCCGCCAACCGGGAGCTGCGTTTTGCGGCGGAGGCGCTGACGGCCCGCAGACTTTCGGCCGCAGCCGAGTTTTCCGCCCGGGTGGAGGCGGAGCTTGCCTACCTGGATATGGCGGGGGTCAGGTTTTCCATTACGCGTCGGGAAAAGAACTTCGGGCCCACCGGTGCCGATGAAATGGAATTTATGATCTGTACCAATACCGGCGAGGAAGCAAAGCCGCTGGCGAAAATCGCTTCCGGCGGTGAACTGGCACGCATCATGCTGGCGATCAAAAATGTACTGGCTGAAAAGGACGATATCGGCACCATCATTTTTGATGAGGTGGATACCGGCGTTTCCGGCCGTGCCGCGCAGAAGATCGGCAAAAAGCTGGCCGAGGTCGCCCGCCACCGGCAGGTTATCTGCGTGACGCATCTGGCGCCGGTTGCAGCCTGCGCCGCCCACCACTACCGCATCTATAAAACGGTGGAGGACGGCCGAACCTTTACTAAGGTGGAGGAGCTCAACCGCCCGCAGCGGGTGCAGGAGCTGGCCCGCATCATGGTGGGGGAGAACATCACCGACAGCGCTCTGAAAAGCGCCGAGGAAATGTTGGAGTCCTAAACCTTTAGTCCTGTGTTATACTCTTACTCATGAGGGATATATTTTCCTTTTAGAAAAACTGATGCGGCAAATTAACTTTGACTCATGAGGCCATATTCTTCATAGCCTTTTATTCAATTGTCCAATATGTATTGTAGCGCCACAAAAGAGGATAGCCGAAAAGACAACGGATGCTTGACATTGGCGGACGGTCTGCTATAATAATACAAAATGAAACACGATGAAGGAAAGCCAGTACCCATTTTCCTACCTTCCCAGAGAGCCGGCGGACGGTGCAAGCCGGTAAGGAGAAAAACGGGGAATTACATTCCGGAGTGGTGGCCTGAACCGATGAGTAGGGCACAACGGGTGCGACCGTTATATCGCAGGGTCATTTCGACCTGCCGAGGGGCGGCCGGCAACGGCAGTCCGAACCAGAGGTGGTACCGCGAAGTTCATTCGTCCTCTGCTTGCAGCTTGCAGGCAGAGGGCTTTTTATTTACCCGCAACAAAATGATAAGGAGATAAATTCTATGCAGATTTATGAAGAGCTGGTTGCCCGCGGCCTGATTGCACAGGTGACCAACGAGGATGAGATCAAAAAGATGATCAACGAGGGCAAGGCGACCTTCTATATCGGCTTTGACTGCACCGCCGATAGCCTGACCGCCGGCCATTTTATGGCGCTTACGCTGATGAAGCGTCTGCAAATGGCAGGGAACAAACCCATCGCCCTCATCGGCGGCGGCACCACCATGATCGGTGACCCCTCCGGCCGTACCGATATGCGGAAGATGCTCACCGCCGATGATATCAACCACAATGCCGAGTGCTTTAAGCGTCAGATGGAGCGCTTTATTGAGTTTGGCCCCGATAAGGCGATCATGCTCAATAATGCCGACTGGCTTTTGAAGCTCAACTATGTGGAGCTGCTGCGTGAGGTGGGCGCCTGCTTCAGCGTTAATAATATGCTGCGTGCCAAGTGCTACGAGCAGCGTATGGAAAAGGGCCTTTCCTTCCTGGAATTCAACTACATGATCATGCAGTCCTACGACTTCTATTACATGTTCCAGCACCACGGCTGCAATATGCAGTTCGGCGGCGATGACCAGTGGAGCAACATGCTGGGCGGCACCGAGCTGATCCGCCGCAAGCTGGGCAAGGACGCCCACGCCATGACCATCACCCTGCTTACCGATTCGCAGGGGCACAAGATGGGCAAGACCGCAGGCAACGCCGTTTGGCTCGATCCCAATAAGACCAGCCCCTTTGATTTCTACCAGTACTGGCGTAATGTGGATGACAGCGATGTTCTCAAGTGCATCCGTATGCTTACCTTCCTGCCGCTGGAGCAGATCGACGAGATGGACAAATGGGAGGGCAGCGAGTTGAACCGTGCCAAGGAAATTCTGGCCTATGAGCTGACCAAGATGGTACACGGGGAAGAGGAAGCGAATAAGGCGCAAACCGCCGCAAAGCAGCTGTTTGGCGGGGCCGGTGACAGCGCCAATATGCCCACCACCACCCTTACCGCTGCGGACCTGACCGACGGAGCCATTTCCCTGGCGGATCTCATGATCAAGGCGGGGCTTGCCCCCTCCAAGGGCGAGGTCAGACGGCTGGTGCAGCAGGGCGGCGTCAGCGTGAATGATGTAAAGGTAAATGACTTTGCAGAAAGCTTTGACGAAGCAGTGCTCCGTTCCGGGCTGATCGTCAAGAAGGGCAAAAAGGTGTTCCATAAGGTCATTCTGGAATAAACCGGCATAATAGTTTTTGCAAGAAACAAAAATGATAATCCCTCATTCACCGGGTGGCGCAACAGCCCCGGGGGATGGGGGATTACAGCTTTTATAAAAGGAAAAACCCTGCCGTGAAGCAGGGCTTTTCTATGATAAATGTCTTTATTCCTTCGGCGAAATGACACCGCTGCGGTAGGCGGCCAGCAGCTCCTGCAGGTCGGTCACACGGCGGGCGATCACCTTGCCGTCATCAATATCCCGAATGAGCTGGCGGGTGGGGTATTTTTCCACCACCATCAGCTCGGAATGGATATCCTCATTTTTCCGCATCGATTCGCTGATATTGATGGGGTGGTGCTGTGCCAGCAGCAGCTGGTGGGAGTTACTGACCAGCGTATAGCCGCTGCCGCCGGTAACGGAATTAAGCCGTTCATTCATGCCGCCGTCGATATTGATGACACGGCCGTTTGCCTTGATGGGGGACTCCCCGGCCTTTACCGGCACATGCCCGGTGATGATCTTGCCGCTTACCGGGTCGGCGCCGAATTCGGTAAGAATACGGACGGCGGTGTCCTCCTGCTCGATCCACTTATAGTAGGGGTCCTTTTCCTCTTTGCCGGCGGTATCATCGGCGATGAAATAACGCTCGAAGGTGGCAATTTTATACTTGCCGCTTAACGGGGAATGGGCGCCGCACCACAGGTACCACATCAGGTCCAGGGCGTTTTTGCGCTGGATGGAATGACGCGGGGCGTAGGAAGCGATGCGCACAATGCGGTTGTATTCATCCAGCATGGCACGGCCGGCGTACTTTTTGCCGTTGATGGTGGAATAGTGCAGACTGCCGTCCTCATTCATGGGGATGCAGCCGTGATACAGCAGATAGCCGTTATTCAGCTTATAGATGGAGCCGTTATCAAGAAGATATTTGAGATGGCGCTGCAAACGGATGCTGTTGCGGAACGAGAAGGCAAGGTCGTTCATGACCGTTTCCTCGGCGGGGGAAAGGCGGTAGGGGTCATCCGGGGAAAGGGTGGGGAAGTGCGAGTCCTTGAGGTCGTACCAGTGGTTATCGATTTGGACACGATGAGTTTTGGCGTCCACCGTTTCCCAGAACAGCCGATGAGACATATGGTATTCGGGGTGATCCCGCAGGATCTGTCCCTCCAGCTTAAACTGAATGACCGAAATGGCCTTATGCACCTTGGCAGTCAGGTCATCATTTTCCCGGCGCTGCTTCAGCTCGGTTTCCCGTTTGCTGTGGCTGGGCAGGAACAGGGTGCAGGGGTCATCCCGGTAGGTCGCCAGCGCAAACTGGGTCAGCGGGCGCAGGTTGATGCCGTAGCCATCCTCCAATGAGTCAAAGTTATTGTAGCGGATGCAGTTACGCAGCACATTGGCGATGGACGCCCATTGACCGAGCGCAGCAGCCATCCACAGGATATCGTGGTTGCCCCATTGGATATCGACATTATTATACTGGGTCAGGGCATCCATGACCTTGTGGGCGCCGTTGCCGCGGTCAAAAATATCCCCGACGATGTGCAGCTTATCGATGACCGCATGCTGAATAAGCTCCGAGATGGCGATGATAAAGGCATCGGCACTGCCGACCTCGATAATATTGCGGACGATATTATGGACATAGGTGGTGCGGTTATCGTCCTCATCAGCCTCGGAATAGTTAAGCAGCTCATCGATGATGTAGGCAAAATCCCGGGGCATGGCTTTGCGTACTTTGGAACGGGTATATTTGCTGGTGGCCTTGCGGCAGACCTGCACCAGATGCAGCAGGGTGGCGGTGTACCACTCGGTGCTCAATGGCCCGTTTTCCTCCTTGAGGAGCGCCAGCTTTTCCTCCGGGTAGTAGATGAGGGTGGCAAGGGCGTCTACCTCGGCGGGGGGCATCTCCTCCTCGGTAAAGCATTGAAAAATCTTACGCCGGACAGAGCCGGAAGCATTTTTCAGGATATGAAGAAAAAGGCGGTACTCGCCGTGAATATCGCTGATAAAATGCTCGCTCCCTTTGGGCAGGCCGAGAATGGCATTCAGGTTAATGATCTCGGTAGAAACTTGGGCGGGGCTGGGGAACTTTTGCGAAAGCAGCTCAAGGTACTGCAATCGTTCTTCTGTCAAATTCAAGGGGATCGCCTCCGTAGGGGTAGTCTATATCAATCATTATATAGTATAGCTCCCACGGTGGCAAGCGCAATTCAGCATAGTTCGTGCTGTTTTGCGCTTTCTATCCGGTTTTTCAGCAATGCAAAATGCTGCGGTTCAATTTCCGAAAGCGGCATACGGCAGCTGCCGCAGGGGAACCCCACAAGGGACATAGCAGCCTTCACCGGGATGGGGTTGACTTCGCAGAACAGGGCTTTCATCAGCGGCAGCATGGCATAGTGCAGCTGTCTTGCCGCAGGTAGGTCATCCTGCAGGAGGGCATTACACAGGGCCGCCGCACTATGCGGCAGTACATTGCCGAGAACCGAAATGCAGCCCGCCGCCCCCATCGCCACCAGCGGGAGGGTAAGGTCGTCATTGCCAGAATAGAGGGGGAGGGTGTCTTGCAGCTCCGAAAGGTGCTGACCGATCAGAGAAAAGTCGGTTCCTGCCTCTTTCAGACCGACGATGTTATCGATTTTCGCAAGCGCCCTGCGGCTTTCCATATCAATGGTGACGCCGGTACGGGAGGGGACGTTATACAGGATGACCGGCAGGTGCGTAGCGGATGCCAGCCCGGTATAGTGGGCAACCAGTCCCTTTTGCGTGCACTTATTGTAGTAGGGGGTCACCAGCAGCAGGGCGTCTGCTCCGGCGGCTGCGGCGGATTTACAGTTTTCCAGCGCCCGGGCGGTGTCATTGCAGCCGGCCCCGGCGATGACCGGTACCCGGCCGGAAGCGGTGCCCGCCACGGTACGGATAACGGTGGTGCGCTCCTGCAGAGTCAGGGTGGCGGCTTCACCGGTGGTGCCGCAGGGAACCAGCGCCGCCGCCCCGCTTTGGATCTGCCATTCGGTCAGCCGGGCCAGGGTTTGCAGGTCAACGGAGCCATCCGGATGCATAGGGGTGACCAGCGCCGTAGCCATTCCGCGGAATAGAAGTTGTTTCATCATGCATACCTCACTTTCATTTGCAATTATATGAGGGGGACGAGAGAAGGATGAAAAGAGAAGGGAAGAAATAGCATCCGCAGTTGTGCTGGAGGTGGATATGTGATATACTGAAAGCCGATAAATGAGCAAAAAGATAAGGTGATAAGATGCAAGACCGTTTGATGACCAAGACCTCCGACTACTACTATGACCTGCCGCAGGAGCTGATCGCCCAGACGCCGCTGGAGCGTCGGGACAGCAGCCGACTGATGGTATTGAATAAAAAAACCGGCGAGCTCGAGCATAAGGTTTTTACCGATATACTGGATTACCTGCACCCCGGCGATGTGCTGGCTGTCAATAACAGCCGCGTCATGCCCTCCCGGCTCATCGGGAAGAAAGAGGGGACAGACGGCGCCATTGAGTTTCTGCTCTTAAAGCAGCTGGGAAATGACGAATGGGAAACGATGGTGCGCCCCGGCAAGCGTGCAAAGCCCGGTGCAAGATTTGTTTTCGGCGAGGGACTTCTGCACGCCGAGGTTCTGGAGATCCTGGAGGGCGGCAACCGCCGGGTGAAGTTCGAATATGCGGGGAATAATATCTTTGCGGTGCTGGATGAGGTAGGCCGGATGCCGCTGCCGCCATACATCACCGAGCAGCTGGAGGACGGGGAGCGCTACCAGACTGTTTATAATAAGGTTCTGGGCAGCGCCGCCGCACCCACCGCAGGTCTGCATTTTACCGAGGAACTGCTGAAAAAGATACAGGATAAGGGTGTAAAGATTGCCTACTTAACACTTCATGTGGGTTTGGGGACGTTTCGGCCTGTAAAGGTAGATGACGTTACACAGCACCATATGCATTCGGAACACTACTGGGTATCGCAGGAAGCGGCGGATCTCATCAATGAAGCAAAGCGCACCGGCCATCGGGTCATTGCGGTGGGCACCACAAGCTGCCGCACGCTGGAATCCGCCTACATTCCCGGTGAAGGGCTGCACGAGTGCAGCGATAATACCGAAATATTTATCTATCCAGGCTACGAATGGAAGTGCATCGATGCGCTCATCACCAATTTCCACCTGCCGGAAAGCACCCTGATTATGCTGGTATCGGCCTTTGCCGGGTATGATAACATAATGAATGCCTACCATGAGGCGGTGAAGGAACGCTATCGTTTCTTTTCCTTCGGCGATGCCATGTTCATCACCGATGATACCCGGAAGGATAACCCCACAGGAGAGAATAAGTGAAAAAACACGGTATGCTCTTATTATTGATTATATTATTATTTATACTGCTGGGCTTTACCCTATGGTATAGTAACTGCGGACTGAAAACGGTAAGCTATACAGCCGGCGGAGAAAAGCTCCCGGAAGGCTTTGAGGGCTATCGCATCCTGCAGCTTTCCGACCTGCACAGCGCTTCCTTCGGCAATGGAAATGCCCGCCTTTTGCGGCAGATCCGCCGGGAAGCACCGAATGTCATCGTGATGACCGGCGATATGGTAAGCCGCTATGATGAGGATTTTTCGGTGACGCTGGCGCTTTGCCGGGCACTGGCGGCGGACTACCCGGTTTATTATATCCGCGGAAACCACGAGGTAGGGCTGGATGCCGCCGTATGGGAGCGCTTTCGGGCGGAGCTGACCGACGCCGGTGTGCATGTGCTGGATAATGAAACGGTGCAGCTCACCGCCCCGAACGGCGATACCGTCAATCTGATCGGGCTGTGGTATAAGCTGGACTATTACCACCGGTTCACCGGCCACTACCGCCCGGTAACGCAGGAAACGCTTTATACCATTTTGGGCGATGCACCGCAGGGGTATAATATCCTGCTGGCACATAACCCGAACTACTTCCCGGTGTATGCGCGCTGGGGTGCCGATCTGACCTTCAGCGGCCATATCCACGGCGGAATGATACGGCTGCCGTTTGTGGGGGGGCTGCTTTCGCCGGAGACCCTTCTTTTCCCGAAATATGACGGGGGAAGCTATCAAATCGAGGACAAAACTATGATCTTGAGCCGGGGATTGGGTCGGGGCAGCATGGGCCTGCGGCTCTTTAATTCCCCCGAAATCGTGACAGTAACATTAGCGGGAAAGGAAAAATGATGTATAAGCTGATAAAAACCGAAGGGGCGGCCCGCCGTGCGGAATTTACCACGGTACACGGCACGGTGCAGACCCCTGCCTTTATGAATGTAGCAACGGCTGCGGCCATCAAGGGCGGTATTTCCGCCTTTGACTTGAAGGAACTGAAATGTCAGGTGATGTTGTGCAATACCTACCATCTGCACCTGCGCCCCGGCGATAATGTCGTGCGGCAGCTGGGCGGGCTGCATAAGTTTACCGGCTGGCAGGGCCCCATTCTGACCGATAGCGGCGGGTTTCAGGTCTTTTCACTTTCCTCGCTGCGGCATATCGAAGAAAAGGGCGTGACCTTTGCCTCCCACATTGACGGCCACCGTATCTTTATGGGGCCGGAGGAAAGCATGCAGATCCAGTCGCACCTGGGCTCCACCATCGCCATGGCATTCGATGAGTGCATCGAAAACCCCTCGCCGAGAGATTATGTGGCAAAATCGGTGGCACGCACCACCCGCTGGCTGGATCGCTGCCAACGGGAAATGAACCGCCTTAATTCCCTGGAGGATACCGTCAATCCGCACCAGCTGCTGTTCGGCATCAATCAGGGCGGCACCTACGAGGACATCCGGGTGCAGCACATGAAGGAGATCGCCACGATGGGTCTGGATGGCTATGCCATCGGCGGACTGGCGGTAGGGGAGACTGCCGAGGAGATGTACCGCATCATCGAAGCGGTAGAACCCTTTGCCCCCAAGGACAAAATCAGATACCTGATGGGGGTCGGTACGCCGGTCAATATTCTGGAGGCGGTGTTTCGCGGGGTAGACCTGTTTGACTGTGTTATGCCCAGCCGCAACGCCCGCCACGGGCACCTCTTTACATGGGAAGGCATCATCAATATCCAGAACGCCAAGTATGTGACCGATGACCGCCCGGTGGACAGCCGCTGCGGATGCCCGCTGTGCCGCAATCACACCCGTGCCTACCTGCGCCACCTGATGCGTGCCAACGAAATGCTGGGGATGCGCCTGGCGGTGATGCACAACCTGTGGTTCTATAATACCCTGATGGAGGAGATCCGTCTGGCACTGGATGAGGGCCGGTTCGAGAGCTTTTACCGGGAGTATGTGCCGATCCTCGGTAAACGGATATAAAATTACGATTTTACTGATTTTTATCGGGAATTTGCTTGCAAAACGGGGCAGAATTCTCTATAATACTTTGTAAAGACTTTTATGGAGGAATACAAATATGAACTTTGCTTTTCTTGAAACTTCGGCCGCAGGCGGCAGCATGTGGACTTCCATCATCATGATGGCGCTGATCATTCTGGTATTTTGGTTCTTCATCATCCGTCCCCAGCGGAAGAAGGATAAGGAAACCGCTAAAATGCGCAGCGAGCTGCAGGTAGGCGATGAGATCGTCACCATCGGCGGCATCATTGGCATCATCGTCAGCATGAAAGAGGATTCCCTTGTGATCGAGACCGGCAGCGACCGTTCCAAGGTTCGTCTGGCTCGTTGGGCCATCAGCGGCAAGAACACCACCGCAGAGCCGAAGTAATTTCTTCTAAAATAATGCCTCCCATCATAGGATTGAACAGTAATCCGGATGGGAGGCGTTTTTATGCCCAAAAACAGGGAGAAGGGACACGGGGCCAAATCGACCGGCACACCGCTGTGGGAAATCATCATCAGCGGCGGGATCGGTGCTGCGGCGGTTCTTATCCTGCTGGCCGTGATGGCGCTGCTGATGAGCGTGCAGGATGTTCCAGGCAGGCTGGCGGCGCCGATGGTCACCCTATCGCTGGCGGCGGGAACCATGCTGGCCGGGTATCGCTGCGGGCGGCGGCTGCGCCAAAACGGGATCATCAACGGGGCGCTCACCGGCGGGCTGATGTACCTTATCCTGCTGGTGGCGGCGCTTACCGTACCGAAGAATGAGCCGGGGCTGCTGGCTTTGTATAAATGCCTGCTGATGGTGGTAAGCGGGGCGATCGGCGGGGTGCTGGCGGTTAATAAACGCAGTAAGGTTAAACCGGCTCACCGCCCTAAATCACGATAAAACAATACGGAGGATGGGAAAATGCTGCATAGAAGAAAGCGTCTTCCGGCGCCAAAACGGCGGGAAAGCCTGTGGAAAACGCGCAGGACGACGATACGGTATCTTTTGTATTTCCTGATGGGGCTGCTGCTGGGCAGCATAGCGGCGGTGCTGTGCGGGGCAGACTCTATCCCGTTTCGGATCATGGTAAACCAGCTTACCGCAGAACGCGGTTTATGGGTCATGTGGCGGGAAAGCCTGCTGTTTTCCGCTATCCTCCTCTTATATCTGATGATCTCTGCCAGGTGCCTGTGGGGAATGGGCATGATCCCGATGGTGCCCTTGGTCTTCGGGGCAGGGCAGGGGACTGCCATGACGTTTCTGCTGATATTACTGGGCTGGAAAGGGCTTACCTTTCTTTTGCCTGGGTTTATCCTGCCCAAAACGGTGCAGCTGGCAGCGGTGATCCTCCTGTGCAACACGGCGCAAACGGGCTGCGAACGGCTTTCCGGTGGGGAAAACAGCAGGCAAACGCTGCTGTGGCTGGCGGGTGCCGTCCTCCTTGCATTTGGTGGGCTGCTCCAGACGGTTTTTCGGCTTAAATTCACAATTTAAGGTGAGAAAAAGTCCCTCCCCGCACGGGAAGGGACTTTCTGTTATAGCCACTTTTTGCGGCGGAAATAAAGGATCAGCAGCACGACCACCGCCACGGCAACGATGATAATAGCCGGGTATCCGTATTCCCAGCTCAATTCCGGCATATCAAAGTTCATGCCGTACCACCCCACGATGAGGGAAAGCGGCAGAAAGATGGTGGTCACAATGGTCAGCAGCTTCATCACCCGGTTTTGCAGGATATCCACCTGCGCCTGGTATTCACTGCTGATCTGGGTGGCGTACTCCCGCAGTATCTGGGCCTCACTGCGCAGGGTGGTCACCCGCCGGGAAAAATACCCCAACCGCCGCAGCGCTCGGTGTCCCAGCAGGTCGGCACCATCCTCCTGCAGCGTTTCGGCAAGATCGCCCAGCTGGGCGTAAAACCGGGTTTCCCGGTTCAATTCCCGCCGGATGGCGCTCATCTTATGGATAAACCTTTCGGTATTATCCGCCAAAACCTCCTGCTCCAGCACCGTCAGGCGGCTTTCCAGCTCCTGGAGCGCAGGCAAGGCGTCATGGATCTGCACCGCCAGCAGCTCCGCCAATAGCTCATCCGCCGTCATCTCTCGGCCAGCCGGCAGCGTCAGCAGTTTAAGGACCTCTCCCGCGTACCCGTTGTGGTCCACCAGCAGCAGGCTTTTACCGCCCATGGCAAAGACAAATTTCTTCCCTGCGGCAGCGCTGCGCTGGGGCAGCCGCACCTGTCCGGTCAGCTCCCCCTGTTCCATGTGCAGCCGGCAATACTGGTTGTCCCGCGGGTCCTCCGGGGGCTGCGGCGGGGTGATTCCCTGCGGCAGCGGCGCGGTATGCAGTTCGTCGGGGCGCAGTACAGCCAGAAAAGCCTCATCCTCCGGCGGCAGGCTGTCCAGCGGCTCCAGCGTTTCCCCAATGCGGTAATACTGCATGGATGATCCCTCCCTTTGCAAAAGGAATTATACTATTTTACAAATCCAGCTTATCGATGCGATGAATTCCGATATGGTCAAGGAACCGCACCGCATAGTCGTATATTTCCGGGCCCTTAAAATCAACGGCGGTATTATGGGCGTCATACCCGATAATGGCAGTTACACCGTGATCCTTTGCAATGCGCCAGAAATCGGGGTGGGGGAAGCAGTCCAGCCGTTTATGCTCCTGTGCAAATAAAAACCCGGAGATATTATATTCCAGTATGGCGTTGTGGCGGGCCGCCGTTTCGCAGATGCGATGGGAAAGGGCGACACAATGGTCATCAAAAAAGGGATAGCTGCGGATGAAAAGGTCCGGGTGAGCCACGTAGGTGTAAAATTCACTTTCAATGCCCGGAATGATGTTCTGCTCGTAACGCTCAAGGTCGTGGGGTGCTAAAATATCACGGCCGAAATAAAAACGCTCCGGGATGGGGGCATCCAGTTCATCGTAGTGGGCACCGTAGATCAGATATTCGATCCCGTATTCCGACTTCATATCAAGAAGCTCCTGCATATGGTGCGGGAAGTACTCCGCCTCCAGGCCGAGGTGAATCTCGATCTGGTCCTTGTATTTTTCCCGCAGGCGGTTTACGCTGCCGCAGTATTCCGGCAGGTATTGCGGCTCCATGCGCACGTGGGAGTCATAGCCGGCAGGGAAGTGGGGCCAGGGGTTGTGGTCGGAAAAGCCCAGGATATCAATGCCGGCGTCGATGGCGCGCTTTACGATATGTTCATCGTTGCCCATGGCGTGTTTACAGCGGTAGGTATGGGTATGGTAATTGGTTTTCATTCGGTTTTTGCTTCCTTTTTCGGTGATTTGATTTTTACTTGGGAAAGCGGGTTGCGGTCGGCAGCGTTGGCGATTTGGTCGCTGCTGACATGGGTATATATTTCGGTCGTGCCGAGATTAACATGGCCGAGAATTTCCTTCAGTACCCGGATATCCACACCGCCGTGCTGATACATAAGCGTTGCGGCTGTATGACGCAGCTTATGCGGGGAATAGCCCCGTCCGCCCAGTCCGGCGGCCTTCAGGTGCGTTTCTACTATCTGCTCCACCCGGCGTGGGGTAAGCGGTGCACGGGTGCGGGAGGAAACAAACAAATAGGGCTTATCCGCATCCTTGGGCGGCTCCGGGCGAACGGCAAGGTACTCCCGGATGGCGGCAAGGCAGGCGTCGTTGAGATAAACCAGGCGTTCCTTGTTGCCCTTGCCCAGCACGGTAAGGGTATCGTCCCGGATATCCGACAGCTTGATGCCGACCAGCTCCGAAAGACGGATACCGCAGTTCAAAAGGATGGTAATGATGCAGTAATCCCGTTCCCGGTCCTTTCCGTCTATGCTTTCCAGCAGATGAATACTTTCCTCAAGAGTTAGGTATTTCGGCAGGCTTTTGCGCTGCGCGGGGATCTCCAGCTGCTCCATCGGGTTTTCTTCCAGCAGGTCGGTCTTGCTTTGCAGATATTTATAGAACCCACGCAGACTGGAAACCTTGCGGGCACGGGTTTTGGCGTTATTATTATTGACGCTTTGCACATAGGCAAGGAAGGAATAGGCATCCGAAAGCCGTGCGCCGAGGATCATTTCGCTGCTGATGGTGGCAAAGGGGATGGACTCCAGGTTGGGGTCATCGGCAGGGAGGGGCATACCGCTGCGGCTGGCCATCATATAGCGCAAAAACAGCCGCAAATCATTGTAGTAGGCCTCTACCGTCCGGGGGGAGCGCCCCTTGATGGTGCTTAAATAGATCAGATAATCACGCAGCAGCTGCGGCGCCGGTGCGTTCATAATAGAAAAGCCCTGCATGATGCTCCCTCCGATCGGTTCCAGGATTACCACTTAATTATAGTAGAAAACCCCGCAGCTTTCAAGTACGCAAAAAGGCCGAAGCCGAAGCTCCGGTCTTTTAGAATGAGGAGGTGAGATCGCAGGTTTACAGAATGGTGTTTCTCCAAAAACGGCCGGAGAAGCAGCCCCATGCAATCGAAGCCACGCCCTGCAGGATGAGAACCAGACCGGCGACCCAGCTTAAAGCCAACGCACCGGAGATGGGATCGTAGAAGGAGAGGATACCGGCGACGGTAAGCAGAACGCCCAGCGCCGTGAACCATCCCCAACCCTTTACACCGAGGCGCTGCAGGTCAAAGGAGCTGACAAACCGGCTGATGCCGCCGAACAGCAGCCACATACCGAAGATGAACGGCAGAGAAAGCATGGTAAACGCCTGATTGCACAGAAGGAATACCGCCAGCAGAACGGTGAAGATACCCTCCAGCAGGAACCAGCCGGAGCCCAACATATACCGTTTGGAAGAAGCAAAAATGACGATATCAACGACACCGGAAAACAGCATCGCCAGTCCGAGCATCAGGGACAGACCGCCGAGGGCGGCATCGGGAGAAACAAAGCAGTAAACACCCGCTGCAATCAGCAGCACACCGGCAACGATCCACAGAATACGCGATAAGGTTTTATTCATAGCTGACATCCTTTCAAGATGATATGGGGGAAGCGGGGCAGGGCAGGGGAGAGGCTATTTGATCTCGACCGTGGATTTTGCAGGCAGCTGACGGGAAGCCTTGGGCACGGAAATCTGCAGAATACCGTTTTCAAACTTGGCAGTTACTGCGGCAGGGTCTACTTCGTTGCCGATATAGAAGCTGCGGCTGCAGGAACCGGCATAACGCTCCTGGCGAATGTACTTGCCGTCCTTGTCCTTTTCCTCTTTATCCAGCCCCTTGGCGGCGCTGATATTAAGACAGCCGTTTTTCACTTCAACGGTGATCTCATCCTTCTTAAAGCCCGGCAGGTCGATATCCAGCTCGTAAGAGCCTTCGGTCTCCCGCACATCGGTCTTCATCAGGTTCTTTGCGTGTTTACCGTAAAGAGGGTTATGACCTTGAGGCGCCACCATGGCGAAAGGTTCATTAAAGAATTCATCAAAGAGATTTTCACCAAAAATACTGGGCATCATAATTCATTCCTCCGTTTTAATTTGAAATCTTGTTAGCATCCTGAAGAGCCTATTGGCAATCCCTCAAGAACACCCTCATTATAGTCCTACCGTTAGCACTGTCAATAGAATAGTGCTAATGTTTACAAAGAAAATCCTTTTTGTTCACAAAATATGCAATAATAGCCCCGGAGCCATCAAAACCTATAATATTTACTTCGCCACAAAGCGACCCATAACGGTGCGATCAATTTTCACTTAAATGAAAGAGGGAACAAACCGCCCCGGCTGCCGATATTATGATCTCGTATAGTTGCCGGCCGGACAGAATAGATCAAAAGCACTGAATAGATGGATTTAGTAAGCATTAAAGTCGCATTAGAAACATCAGCTGCAGCAAGATATCTTGAATTCCTGAAATCCTAATTAATAGGGGATTGGCAATCGTCGGCCATTTGCTATTTCAATTTTAAGGCATATTGAGAATCGGCAGCTCTTATTCGTTGTGCTGTAAAAACAGACACCATTTCGCTAAATCAAGATTTAGCGAAATTGAGAGGAGCAAAACCGCAGCAAAATCCCGTCGTTTCTCATAATACAGCCAATCAGCTCTATGGACATGTCATCGCCCTATTACGCATCCCTGCAAAAAAGCCCGATTTTACCCGGGCTTTCGCTGTTTATCTTATTCCTTGTTCTTCAGTGCAAAATACTGATACAGATTGCATTTCAGCATACCGTTATACAGCTTGCGCTTTTTATCGGCTCTACGGCCGAAGTCCTGCTCTAAATCCTCTGCCGAGGATATAATATAATATGCCGCATAGCAGGACGGCCGGAACACGTTGCCCATCGTCTTATAAAGCTGCTGCACATTCTCACCGGCCATCAGGCGTTCGCCGTATGGCGGATTAGTTACTACCAGCGCTTTTTCATCCGGCAATGTGAATTTTTTAACATCCATCTGTTTCAGCTTGATCAGGCCCGCAATGCCGGCCCGTCTTGCGTTAGCTTCGGCAATATCCAACGCCTCACCGCTGATATCGCTGCCAAAAGCGACAAACTCTACATCCTTACGGACCTTTTCTATCGCCTCTTCCCTACCGGACTGCCATATACTGGCGGGCAGGCAGCCCCATTTTTCGGCAGCAAACCGCCGGTAGATGCCCGGTGCAATATTCTTTGCCTTGTAGGCCGCTTCAATCAGGAATGTCCCGGAGCCGCAGAACGGATCGTAAAGCTTTGTATCCGGGTAGATCCTCGCAATATCCAAAATTCCGGCAGCCAGCGTTTCCCGGATGGGGGCAAGGTTTGCAACTTTACGGTACCCGCGCTTGTGCAGCGCCACACCGCTGGTATCCAGCATGATGGTAACAAGGTCCTTATTGATGGAAAACTGGATCTGTACCGCCGGCCCGCTTTCCTCCAGCCACGCAACGCCGTATTTGCGGGAAAGGCGCTTCACAGCAGCTTTTTTAATAATGGACTGGCAATCCGGCACGCTGTGCAGCTGGGAATTCAGGCTCCAGCCCTTGACCGGAAAAGCATCCTTTTTGCTGATATACTCCTCGAACGGGATTTTTTCCGCACCATCGATCAGCTGCTGGAATGTCGCCGCACGAAAGCTGCCCAATATGATAAGCACTCGCTCCGCCGTGCGCAAATTGAGATTGGCCCGAGCGATCCCTTCGGCATCGGCGGCAAATTCCACCCGCCCGTCAGTCACGGTGATGTCCTCATATCCAAGGCGTTTTATTTCCCCACTCAATACGCTTTCCAGCCCGAACAGGCATGGGGCGCACAGTTTGTATTGCTGTTTTGTCATAGAATATCCTTTCCCGTAAAAAGCGGTGGGAAGCCAAAATGCTCCCCACCGGTGATCACTTTACTTTATCATAAGAGAACGAGCTTTCCGCATCAGTCGGCCAACGGCTGCAGCAGACCATAGTTCCCGTCGTTGCGGCGGTAGACCACATTGATCTCGCCGCTATCGGGATCACGGAACAGGAAGAAGGTATGACCCAGCATATCCATCTGCAGGATCGCTTCCTCAACGTCCATGGTATCCACATGGAACTTCTTGGTCTTAACCAGCTCTGCGGCGGGCAGTACCTGCTCCTCCGCCAGCACCTCAACCGGCCCGAACGCAGTAAAGTCCATCGTGGCTTTCATGCGTTTTTCCAGCCGCTCCTTGTTGCGGACGATCTGCTTTTGCAGAACATCCAGTACAAGGTCAAGCGAGGCCTGGCGGTCATCGGAGGTGCGCTCCGCACGGAAGAACATACCGTGGGACTGAATGGTCACTTCTACGGTTTCGTCCTCATTGTGATTGGTCACAATGATGTTTACCACAGGATCGTCATCAAAGAATTTGCCCAGCTTTTTCAGGCGCTTTTCGGCATATTCCTTAAAGCTGTCACGAATTACGGTCTTTTTGCCGATGTAGTTGACGGTCATGATGGTCACTCCTTGCTAATAGTATACGGAGATTGGTTTCCCGTTCTCCTGTTTATATTCTACCAAACAAGGCGGTGTTTTGCAAGGGCAATTATGCAATTTTATTAAATTTGACTCAATTCATACAAATTCCGTCTACAAATACCGCATCCGGCTTCACCAAAAGATCGATGGGGTCACGGCTGAATACCAGAAGATCGGCACGCTTGCCTACGGTGACGGAGCCGATCTCATCGGCAACGCCAGCAGCTTCTGCCGAACGGATGGTCAAAGACTCCAGTGCCTGCTGCCAGGGAAGCCCTGCAAGAACTGCAATTTTTGCGGAAGCCGCCAGCAGATCAATGGGAAAGACCAGCGCATCGGTATTAAAGGCGACCGGAACACCGGCTTCGGTCAGCTTTGCAGCGTTATAGCGTTCCTGATTGCGCAGCTCCGGCTTGGTGCGGTCGGAAATGATGGGCCCCACCGAAGCGATGCAGCCGCCGTCCAGCAGCGCCTCGGGCACCAGATGCCCCTCGGTACAATGGATGATCACGGCATCCAGGTTAAATTCCTTTGCAATCCGGATCGCAGTGCAGATATCATCGGCACGATGGGCATGGAAATGCGCCTTGATCCTGCGCTCCAGCACCGGCAGCAGCGCCTCGCACTTCATATCGAATTCGGGCGGATCGGTGTCCTCATCCTCCTTGGATTTTTGCAGATCCTGCTGATAACGCTTGGCTTTCATCAGCTGCTCACGGATCACCGCAGCGATGGCCATACGGGTGATGGGCGCAGATTCTTTTCCGTTGTAGACCTTTTTGGGGTTCTCGCCCAACGCAAACTTCATCGCGGAGGGTGCCTTCAGTATCATCCGATCCAGATAGCCGCCGTAGGTATGCAGTACACATACCTGCCCGGCCACCGGGTTTGCACTGCCGGGGCCGACCGAAACAGCGGTGATGCCGTATTTCAGCGCCTCGGTAAAGGCACGGTCCAGCGGGTTTATGGCGTCAATGGCACGAATGTGCGGCGTGGAGGGGTCGGTCATTTCATTGGTGTCGTCGCCCTCAAAATCCAGTCCGCTTTCCCAAATGCCGATATGGCAGTGGGAGTCGATAAATCCCGGCGTGACCAGCCGCCCGGCGGCGTCAAATACTTCGGCTTCGGCGCCGGAATAAGCACCCTCCCCTACCCCGGTGATCCGCCCGTCTTTGATCTCGATAAACCCATGCTCGATGATTTTCCCGCCATCGCAGGTATTGATTTTTGCATTGATGATGACCATGCGTTTTACTTCCTTTCTGTGCAATAAAAAGAGCCGCCAAACGGTGCCGGTCGGCTCTTTGTAAATTTACTTTTTCGATCGTCTGGAATTCCCGCCGCGCCGGTTATCGATCACCCGGGTAAGATCGGAGATCTTATCGTCGCTGGAGCGCTTAAACCGCGCCATCATATCCTCGAAGGCGTCGCCGGTATCGGGTGAATAGGGCTTTGGCGGCTGATACACATAGGTATTGCTGCGGCGGCCGGTGCGGTTATCCCGGCTTTCCCGTTTTTGCGGCTGGGGCTTCGGCTCCGGCGGCAGCAGCGCCTTGATGGAAAGTGCGATCTTATTGTTTTCATTGATGGCAACGACCTTTGCCTTTACCGCATCGCCGACCTTCAGGTGGTCGTTGATGTCCTTGACATAGGTATTGGCCACCTCCGAAATGTGAACCATGCCCGAGCCGCCCCCGTCAATATCGACGAATGCGCCAAAGCCGGTGATCTTGCTGACCTTACCTTCTACCACGGTGCCTACACAAAGCTGCATCTACGGATGATCCTCCACAAAATAATTACGGTACTACGACATATACTTTTTCTTCGGGGTCGCAGTAGTTTCCTTCACCGCGCGCCTCCTGGTTCAGGTAGTAGTCGCTGTTTTCCAGCATACGGCCTATTTCGTCATTTTCGGCCTGTTGGTCGTTTACCCGCTGTTGTGCGGCGGCAAGCTCCGCTTCCATCTGGGCGGCCCGTACCCGGCCTTTTACAAAGTATACGGCGATGAGCAGAACGAGAAAAACGATGACGAACGCCAGAATACGGTTGGTCTGCTTGATGGTCATATGCTTTTTCACGTCCGTTTTCCTCCCTGCATCTGTTTGATACTTTATTATACCGCATCCGATGATGCTTTTTCAAGCGATTTTTTGCCGATTTGCATTTTGCTGTTCCTTTTTTGCACAGATCACGCAGCCGCAGCGAAATCCACCGTGCCAATGCGATAACGGGACGGAAAACCGCCCGTAAAACCGCCCGCACTCCGCCGATGACCCCGTTAAAAAAGCGCACCGCCAGTCGGCTCATGGTGGCATGGTAGAGGCCCCAGCCGATGATGACCCCCAGTATGATAAAATACCGCAGTCTCCCGGCTGTTTCGGTCAAAAGGAAATTAAACAGCAGGACGCCGAACAGCACGAAATACAGAAGATCCAATACAATATGCGCCTGCATCCGTACCGGGAACAGGCAGCGAACGGCATAGAACAGGTCATAAAGGACCGAAAGCAGCACCCCCAGCAGCAGCGACTGCAAAAACTGCGTCACCGGCGGGGCGGCAGCAGAAAAAATCACGCAGGTACCTTGCCCCCTTTAGCGGAACAGCCGGCCGAAAAAGCCGCCGGTCTGCGGTTGGTTATCGGTATAGGTCATGCTTTGTATTTCGCCCTCCAGCGAAAGGTCGCCGCTTTCCACATCGATACGGTTGATATGCAGGTCGTACCCGTGAATGATCAGCTCCCCCAGCTCGGTGGCCAGCATGACCGTTTCCTCATCAAAGCTCTCCACATCGGTAACGCCGCTGACCGAAAGCCGCTTGCGGTCCTCCACCACCAGCGTATGCGGCGCTCCCATAGCGTCCTGGTCCATTCGTTTGATGCTGTCCATTTGTTGTCCCCCTTTTTGCGCGATAATAAATCTTTGTTGCATCTATATGCGTCGGCGGGACAAAATATCCGCCATAAAAAAGCACCGCCTACGGGGATCTCTTCCCCATAAGCGGTGCAAAAATGTTTCATGAAACATTTTTGCCCTATTTTCAGCCGAACAGACTCATTTGGCTGCTTTCCGGCAGCGAGGAGAGCGAGCCATGCTCCCGCAGCAGGTCAATGACCGTTTTGCTGACGCCGGAACGGGCGGTGATATCATCGATGGAAAGGTACGGGCCTTTCCTCCCCGCTTCCGCCAGCGACGCCGCAGCAGCAGCCCCCAGCCCCTTGAGTGCGGTAAAGGGCAGCCGCAGCTTGTCCCCCTCCAGGCGGTACAGGGTGGCATCGGATTGGTACAAATCAACGGGAAGCAGCTCAATTCCCCGCAAAAGCATCTCATAGGTCACCTGCAGCGTTTCCAGCTGGTCACTCTCCTTGGTGGAGATCTCATTTCCCTTTGCAATAAGTGACAAGATCTTTTGCTTTACAGCTGCCGGCCCGAGGATCGCGGTATTGGCATCAAAGTCATCCCCGCGGGAGGTAAAGTAAACGGCATAGAATTCCCGCGGCCGGTATACCTTAAACCAACCCAGCCGCACTGCTGCAATGACATAGGCCGCTGCGTGCGCCTTGGGGAACATATACTTGATTTTCAGACAGCTGTCGATATACCATTGCGGGACGTTATGCGCCAGCATATCCTGCTTCATTTCCTCGGTCAGCTTTTCCGGCGCCTTGCCCTTACGGGTGATCTCCATAATATTAAAGGCAAGCTTCGGCTCCAGTCCGTGGTGCAGCAGGTAGGTCATGATGCTGTCACGGGTACCGATGACCTCGGATATGGTGCAGGTGCCGTTGCGGATCAGATCCTGTGCGTTGCCCAGCCATACATCGGTGCCGTGGGAAAGCCCGGAGATCTGCAAAAGATCGGAAAAGGTTTTCGGCTTTGCCTCCAGCAACATCCCCCGTACAAAGGGCGTGCCCATCTCCGGCAGTGCCAGTGTACCGTTGGTAATGCCGATGTCATCCAGCGTAATGCCCAGCGCCTCACAGGAGGTAAACAGTGTATAAACCGCCGGGTCATTGGTGGGGGTATCGTTGATCTTCAGGCCGGTGTAGTCCTCCAGATGCTTATACAGCGTCGGGACCACATGCCCCAGCTCATCCAGCTTCAGTATCGTATCGTGCAGCGAATGGAAGTCGAAATGGGTGGTGATAATATCGGAATTGGGGTCATCGGCCGGGTGCTGCACCGGGCAGAAGTCGTACACCTCATAGTCATTGGGGATAACGACCATCCCGCCGGGGTGCTGACCGGTAGTGCGCTTTATGCCGGTACAGCCAATGACAAGCCGGTTTTCCTCGGCATTGGGGACGGTTTGCCCCCGATCCTCCAAAAAGTGCTTTACATAGCCGTATGCGGTCTTATCCTTGATGGTACTGATGGTACCGGCCTTGAATACATGGTCTCGCCCGAACAGCTCCTCGGTATAGCGGTGGGCGCGGGACTGATATTCATTGGCGAAGTTAAGGTCGATATCGGGCTCCTTATCACCGTCAAAGCCAAGGAAGGTCTCGAACGGGATCTCATGGCCGTCCTGGTACATTTCCTCCCCGCAGACGGGGCAGTTCTTGTGCGGCAGGTCAAAGCCGGAGCCGTAGCTGCCGTCGGTGATGAATTCGCTGTGCTTACACTTGCGGCAAAGGTAGTGCGGCGGCAATGGGTTTACCTCCGAAATACCTGCCATCGTAGCCACAAAAGAGGAGCCGACCGAACCACGGGAGCCGACCTGATACCCTTCCTCATTGGAACGGAAGATCAGCTTCTGGGCGATCATATACAGCACCGCAAAGCCGTGCTTGGTGATGGAATCCAGCTCACGGTTCAGCCGCTTTTCCACGATTTCAGGCAGCGGGTCGCCGTACATTTCCTTGGCACGGGTGGTGGTGATGCGAATAAGATCCTCCTCCGAGCCGGGAATGCTGGGCGGGAAGGTCCCCTTGGGGATGGGCCGAACATATTCAATGCTTTCCGCGATTTTACGGGGGTTATCAATGACGATCTCCCGGGCGGTCTCCTCCGGCAGATAGTCAAATTCCTTGAGCATCTGCCCGGTGGTGCGGAAGTAAAGCGGCGCTTGGTTATCGGCATCCTTAAAGCCCATACCGGCCATCAGTATTTCACGGAACCGGGCGTCCTTTTCCTCCAAAAAGTGGACGTCGCCGGTCGCCACAACGGGCTTGCCCAGCTGCTGTCCCAGCTTCAGCACGGTAATATTCAGGTCCTGCAGGTCTTTTTCGCTGCGTACCTCGCCATCTCGCACCATGAACATATTATTGCCCAACGGCTGCACCTCTAAATAGTCGTAAAAATCGGCAATATCACAAAGCTCCGACCACTTTTTCCCCTCCCGGATGGCCTTGAACAGCTCGCCGGCCTCGCAGGCTGAACCAACCAGCAGCCCCTCCCGGTGCCGAATCAAAAGGCTCTTGGGGATTCGGGGCTTTTTCTGGAAGTATTCAAGGTGAGAGGCGGAAATGATCTTATACAGGTTTTTCAGGCCGGTTTGATTTTGCACCAGCAGAACGATATGGTAAGGATGCGCTTTGGCGGTATTCTGCTGCCCCATGGAATGGTTGATATCCATTACCTTGGTGATCCCCGCATCCTCCACCAGCCTCTGCACCATCTTCAGGAAGATTTCAGCCAGTACACGGGCGTCATCATCCGCGCGGTGGTGGTGCTTCTGTGTCACGCCCAGGCGCTCCGCTATGGTATCCAGCTTGTGCTTTTTCAGCTCCGGATACATGGCGCGCGCCATTACCAGCGTATCGATCTGTACCGGGTCCTCTTCCCTGCCGCACCGCCGGATGGCCGCCCGCAAAAATCCCATATCAAAATCGGCGTTGTGGGCAACCAGAATATCACACCCGTCACAGAAGCGGAAAAACTGCTCCAAGGCATCCGCTTCCTTGGGGGCGCCTGCTACCATCTCATTGGTAATACTGGTAAGCCGGGTGATTTCAGGCGTGATCGCTTTTTCCGGGTCAACAAACAGGTCAAAGGACTCCGAAATCTCCCCGTTTTCCACCTTTACGGCGCCGATCTCAATGATCCGTTCCGTTGCGGCGGAAAGCCCGGTGGTTTCCAAATCGAAAATGATATACCGCCCGTTAATGGGCGCATCGGTTCTGCCCTTTACGGCAGGCAGCATATCATTGATGAAATACCCCTCCACACCGTAGATCGCCTTAAAGTCGGGGTCATCCTTCCGGATCTTCTCCACCGTATTCATGACCTCCGGGAAGGCCTGCACCACACCGTGGTCGGTCACCGCCACAGCGGGATGCCCCCAGCTATGGGCACGCTTCACCAGGTCCTCTGCGGTGCTTACGCCGTCCATCGCGGACATAGTGGTATGCAGGTGCAGCTCCACCCGCTTGACCGGCGCATCATCGGTAAGGACATTCTTTTTGACGGTATTGATATGCCGGGGGCGCATCACCATATCACGGTCGTATTTATCGTAGCTGATATCCCCCTGTACCAGAACGGTCATCCCCGGCTTCAGGTCTCCCAGCTTCGGCTTTAGGCTCAATTCATCAAATATCTTCAGGTTGATGGAGCCGGTGTAATCGGTGATGGCGATGGACATGATAAAGTGGTTTTTATCCCGTGTATCACGGCAATCCACCGAAAATATATCCCCCCAAATGACCGCAGAGCCGCTGTCCAGTCCCAAGGTCCCGATGGGAACAGGCGTTCCCTTGATTGCCCGGTAGTTCCCCACCGGCTTTTTGGTGGCCTCATCATAGGGGGTATTCGCTTTTTCCTTCTTCGGCGCACGGGGCTTTGCAGGCGCCTTCGCCGCAGGGGTCGATTCCGTTTCGGCCGGTGGAATTGGGGCTTCCTCCCATGGGGGAGCCTCCTCCGGGGGCGGCGGCACTTCGGGGGCTGCCTCCATCACGGGGGCGGGCTCCTCTACCGGCTTCAATTCATAATCCGGGACGGGGACAAAACTCACCTGCGGGCGCACACCGAACAGCTCATCCGCCTGTGCTGCGATCTTTCCGGGCAGTGCCAACGGCCCCAAAAAGGCAGCGATGCCCTCCGGCAGCTTGACGATAAAGCGCTCATTCTCATAGGTGATCACCGCCCGGCGGAAAAACCCGTTGACCGGCACATTGGCGGCCTTCAGGTAATCAATGATCAGCAAAAAGGCTTCTTCCCCCAGCAGCTCGGCCGGGTAATGAACCTTTATTTCCACCACATGCGCCAAAAGTCCCATGGCAATTGAACGCTGGGCCTCGGCAATTGCGGCATGGGAAATAAGCGCAGCAGAAGAAAGGGTAATGCGAACCGCATTCTCCTCCGTCGCGATCTGCAAGCCCGCCACATCACTTTGACGCAGCGCCTGACTGTCACATTTTTTCTCTATGTATTTCCCGAAAATGTCCTCAAACCTCTGCAAAGCTATTCTCCTTTACAGCTTCTCTATTTCCTCCATCAGGGCAGCCGTCACCCCTTCGGGCGAAACCTTATACAGCGGCTTTCCCTTCGCAAAAAGCAAAAACTCTCCATCGCCGCCCGCTATGCCGATATCCGCATCGGCAGCTTCCCCGGGGCCGTTTACCGCACACCCCATTATGGCCACCTTTATGTTTTTATTCACATTGGCAAGTGCCTGCTCGGCGTCCTCCGCCACCCGGAACAAATCGACCTTGCAGCGCCCGCAGGTGGGACAGGAAACAAAACGAACCCGGTCCTGCTGCAAACCGATGGCCGCCAGCAGGTCACGGGCAGCAAACACCTCCCGCACGGGGTCAGCCGTCAATGATACCCGGATGGTATCACCGATGCCGAGGCACAGCAGCCCGCCGATGGCCGCACTGGATTTGATCAGCCCCATGCGCTCCGTTCCCGCTTCGGTCACCCCCAGGTGCAGCGGGCAATCGGTTTGCTGCGCCAGCAGCCGGTTGGCTTCCATAGTGGTTGCGGCGTCGCTCGATTTGATCGCAACCAGATAGTCGGTAAAATGCTCGTCCTCCAAAAGCCGGATCTGCCCCAGCGCCGACTGCACCAGAGCCTCCGCCGTGGGACGGCCGTATTTTTGCAGCAGCTCCTTTTCCAGGGAACCGCTGTTCACCCCGATCCGAATGGGGATATCCCGTTCCCGGCAGGCGTTTACCACCGCCCGGATGCGATCCCTCCCGCCGATATTGCCGGGGTTGATGCGTATTTTATCGATCCCGGCCTCGGCTGCGGCGATGGCCAGCCGGTAGTCAAACTGGATATCCGCCACAAGCGGCAGTTCCACCTCATTTTTGATGGCGGAGATCAGCCGGATATCCTCCATCGTGGGGATGGCCAGCCGGACGATGTCACAGCCGGCCTCCTTCAGGGCTTTGGCCTGTGCTATGTTTGCGTCAATATCGGCAGGGGCGGCACACAGCATGGACTGCACCGCGATCGGATGCCCCGAACCGATGGCGACAGAGCCTACCTGAACCGTTCTTGTCGTCCTGCGCTGCATGGCGCTCCCCTCCCCTTTTTAGTGGAATAGTTTAATGATATCGCTTGCCGTGACCACCGCGATCAGCCCCAGCAGCAGAATAATCCCGATACGATGCACCCACGCCTCATATTTGGGCGGGACAGGCTTACGGAAGATCATTTCGATCAGTACAAACAGGATGCGTCCGCCGTCCAAAGCCGGCAGCGGCAGCAGGTTAAAAACGCCTACATTGATGGTGATAAAGGCGACCAGCAGCAGGAAGGAGCGCAGCCCCTGCGCCGAGGCCTGCGAAATGATGGTGGCCGTTCCTACCGGCCCGCTGATGGCCTGAAGGCCATACCGCCCGGTGATCACATCAATGAGCGAGTACCACACCTGCTTGACCACCGAGAAGGTCCAATGGAAGGCATAGGTGATGGTATTGCCGAAGCTCACCGGCTCACCGAGGAACTTAAAATCCATATGCATCCCGATGATGCCGTCCGCCAGCTCCTCGGTTTCAAAGGGAACGGTGATCTCCATCGATTTGCCGTCACGAATGAGAGTAAAATCGATCACGCCATCCTCATCCCGCAGCATCTGGAAGGTCGCATCGCCGTAAAAGCGGGTATTGTAGCCGTTTACCTTGATGATCTCATCGCCGACCTGCAAATAATTTGCGGAAACGGAATTCTCATCAAAAACTGCCACCGTAGTGGTACCGATAAGACCGGACATGGCGGTAACGACGACCAGCATAATAAAGCCGAGGATGACGTTCATCACTGCACCGGCCACCATAATGATCAGCCGCTGCCATGCGGGCTTTGCATACAGCGGGTCGCCCTCCGCAGCGGAATGGAGCTCCTCCCGGACGACTGCACCGCTTCCGGCATCATCCTCGCCCTCCATGGCCACATACCCGCCAATGGGGAACGCCCGGATGCTGTACTGTGTCCCCTTTTTTTCACGGCTCCACAGCTTGGGGCCCATGCCAAAGGAAAACTCCTCCACCTTGACATGAAAGAGCTTTGCGAACAGAAAATGTCCTGTTTCATGCAGAATAATAATGACGCCAAAAACCAGAACGGTAAGAAGTACGGTTTTCAATAGTGCCTCCTGTAATTAAAACGCAATGGGTAAGTATAGGGCGATAAAATAAACCGCCGGAGCAATAAACAGCACGCTGTCAAAGCGGTCCAGCACCCCGCCGTGGCCGGGCATCAGGTTGCCGTAGTCTTTAATGCCGTAGGTACGCTTGATGATGGAAAAGGAAAGGTCACCGACCACGCTCAACAGCGCCAGCAGCGGGGTCAGCAGGCAGATGCGCCCGAAATGCAGCGTCAGGGGGTTGGCCAGATAACCGATGCCTTGTGCGGCCAAGCGGTTCACCAGCACCATAATGCCTATATTGCCCAAAACGGCAAAGACCAAACCGCCCAAAAGCCCCTCCACCGTTTTTTTGGGGCTTATTTCCGGGCAGAGCTTATGCTTTCCGCACAGCATCCCGGTAAAATACCCGCCGATATCGCTCCACCAGGCGCTGCCCAGCAAAAATGCAAGGTATAAAATCCCCTGTTCATTTCCCAGCTTATCCCGGTACAGCAAAAACAGCCCGAAAACGGTCGGCAGGGCGATCCCCATCAGCAGGGCATAGGCGCCCTCCCGTATGGTAAACTCCTTATGATGTTCCAAAATATATGCGAATACCAGCACGACCAATACATAAACGGCAGGCAGGCTGTATTCCCTGCCCTGCGGCACCAGCAAAAGCAGCACCGCATACAGGGCGCAGTACAGCGTGACCCGCAGGTGCTTTTGGGTCAAACCAGCGGCATGGTGCGCCTCATAAATCGCAATAACGGCCAGCGCCGTAATAAACAAATTAAAGATAATGGTATCGTAAAACGCAATGGCAACAGCCAGCACGATAAGTCCCACTAATGCGGAAATGATCCGTATCTTCATCAAATTCCTCCAAAACGGCGGTCCCGCCCCACATACTCCCACAATGCTTCATTCAGGTGCTGCGGGGTAAAGTCCGGCCAAAGCACATCCATAAAAACAAATTCGGAATAGGCGCTCTGCCACATCATAAAGTTGGAAAGGCGCTTTTCCCCGCTGGGCCGGATGATCAGATCCGGGTCCGGCTGCCCTGCGGTATACAGGTGCCGCTCCAGGTCGTCAAAATCGAGCTGTGCGGCGTCCTTTGCCTCCTCGACACATTCCTGTGCCATGCAGCGGGCGGCGTGCAGCAGCTCCTCCCTGCCGCCGTAGTTCACAGCCAGGTTTACGGTCAGCTCGGTAAACTGCTCGCTGGCCTTTTCGGCTTTTTCCATGGCTTTTTGCAGGCCGGCGCTCAAGCGTGTCCGGTCGCCGATGATCCGCAGCCGGATCTCCTCCTTGATATACTGCTCGCTGTCGTCCAGGTAGTGCTGCAGCATCTGCATAATGACAGCTACCTCATGGGCGGGGCGCTTCCAGTTTTCGGTGGAAAAGGCATATACCGTCAAATAACGCACACCGATCCTTTTACAGTAGCGGGCAATATCCATAAAAACCTCGCTGCCCCGGCGATGGCCGTATTCCCGTGCCAGTCCCCTTGCCTTGGCCCAGCGTCCGTTGCCGTCCATAATAATGCCGATGTGCTGCGGCAGATATTCCGCCGGCGGCGGTGCGGCCGAACGATCCTTCGGCATGGCTTCCATGAATCTCCCTCCTTCTGTCCCTATTGTCCAAAAAGAGCCCCACCAACCGGGAACGGCCGGTGAGGCTGGCATATCCGTAACGGCCGGGCCGCTTAAACAGACATGATCTCTTTTTCTTTTTCAGCGGTGATCTTATCGATCTCGGCGATGAACTTATCGGTCATCTTCTGGCAGTCGTTCTCCAGGCTCTTCAGGTC
Organism: Oscillospiraceae bacterium; assembly: GCA_004557855.1. GTDB lineage: Bacteria > Bacillota > Clostridia > Oscillospirales > Ruminococcaceae > Angelakisella. Next base: position 3,812 of record SFFJ01000008.1, on the reverse strand, counting down.
GTCCTCGGTGATCTCGCTGGATTTCTTCATTGCCTTCAGCTTTTCGTTGGCGTCGCGGCGAATGGAACGAACGGCAACCTTGGACTCCTCGCCCATCTTGGAAATGCTCTTGGCCAGTTCTTTTCTGCGCTCCTCGGTGAGAGGGGGGAACAAAAGACGCAGAACCGAGCCGTCGTTATTGGGGTTGATACCGATATCGGAGGCCTGGATGGCCTTCTCGATGGCTTTGAGGGTGGATTTATCATAGGGCTGAATGACCAGAGTACGGGCCTCGGAAACCGATACGGCCGCCAGCTGATTGACACGGGTGGGAACGCCGTAGTAGTCAACCTCCAGCTTATCCAGTACGGCGGGGTTGGCGCGGCCGGCACGGATGGCGGCCAGCTCTTCCCGCAGGACAGAAATGGTCTTGGTCATCTTTTCTTCATGCAGTTTCAGTTCGGGGTTCATCTTTTATTCCTCCTTCACAATAGTTCCAATATCATAGCCGCACAGCGCACGGCAAATATTCGTAGGGTCGGAAAGATCGAATACAACGATCGGGATCTTGCTTTCCCGGCACAGGGAGGCCGCCGTCATATCCATCACATTCAGGTTTTGCGCCAGCACCTGGCTAAAGCTGACGGTCTTATACCGCTTGGCATCGGGGAACTTTCTGGGGTCCTTATCGTAGACGCCGTCCACCATGGTGGCCTTTAGGATCGCATCGGCATCAATTTCAGCCGCCCGCAGCGCCGCAGCGGTATCGGTGGAGAAAAAGGGATTGCCGGTGCCGCAGCCGAAGATCACCACACGGTCCTTTTCCATATGCCGCACGGCACGGTTGCGGATATACGGCTCGGCAAACTGCTCCATGGTAATGGCGGTCTGCACTCTTACCGGCACATCCAGCGATTCCAGCGCATCGGCCAGTGCCAGTGCATTGATGACCGTCGCCAGCATCCCCATGTGGTCGGCACGGGTGCGGTCCATTTTGCCGCTGGTGCGCCCCCGCCAGAAGTTCCCGCCGCCTACCACTACGCCCATCTGGACGCCGAGGTTATTTACGGCGGTTTTTATGTTCTTGCAGATCTCCAGCACCACATCATAATCGATGCCGTTACCCTGTTTCCCGGCCAAGGCCTCACCGCTCAATTTCAGCACCACCCGTTTATAGCGGAGCTCCAAAGGACTGAAACGGTCCAAATATTATTCCCCCTTATGCTGATGATACAACTTCCTATCCATTATACATGAACTCGGCAAATCAGTAAAGCCCAATCAAAAGATAATTTTTGAACAGATTATAAAAGCCCGGTGGCGCCGCCCCGGTCCCGCAGCAGCGGCAGCATCCCGTCGGTACACTCCACCGTACCATCCGCAAAGATCCACATGACCTCCCAGCCCATCGCCTCGGCCATCGCCCGGGAGCGTTCAAACGGCAGCGTATAAAGGGTGGTGGAGGCAAGGTCGGCGATACCGCTGTCCGGGGTAATGACGGTGACCCCGCGGTAGTAGTCGGCAGGCATCAGCGTATCGGGGTCGATGATATGATGCACCCGCCTGTCCCCTACCATGTAAAAGCGCTGATAATCCCCGCTGGTGACAACACAGGTATTTCTGACATATGCCACATCGATGGAATTGCCGCCGCCCGGCTCCTGCGCCGTAAACGGGTCCTGAATGCCGATCCCCCAGCCGGAGCGCACACCGTCCAGCGGCGCATCCCCCGCTACGATATTCCCGCCGGCGCTGACGATAAAGGAGGTGAACCCGCTTTGATAGGCCTCCCGGCAGGCCAGCTCCGCAGCGTAGCCCTTTGCCACCGCACCGACATCCAGGCTCATTCCTTCCTTTGCAAGGTACACCGTCCCCGCTTCCCTGTCTACTATGACATCCTCTATATTGCAGAGGGTCAGCTTTTCCCGCAGGATATTCATATCTGGTAGCTTGGCATCGGTCGGGTCGGCGGAATAGCGCGCCATATACTTATGCCAGACCGAAAGCACCGGCCCCAATGCAATATTGACCTTGCCGTCGGTTTTGCCGTACCATTCCTCGCAGAACTCGATCAAATCGAGAATTTCCTCCCGGACGGTGACCGGTGCTTTCCCGGCCATGTCGTTTACGGTTTTCAGGTTATTCTCGCCGCTGTATTCATAGTAGATATCATAAAGCCGGTGCAGCTCCTCCATCCGGCTCTTGATCTGCCCCGCATACCGCGAAAACTCCTCCTCGGTCTTGCAGTACCCCACGATCTGCACCACCGTATCAAAGGTCCCATAGAACTGGGCGGAATATTTGGTGTAGCCGGTATCAGGCGTCCTTTGGGTGCCGCATCCGGGCAGCAGCAGGAACACCGCAGCCAGTAAAGCAATCAGTTTTTTCATCTCAAACTCTCCGTTTCTTATCTTTCTTTATATTCTACAATTCTTATGGCATAAAATCAATCTTTGTATTTCCTCCTCATACAGTTTTGGCCATTCGTGTGCTGTTACAATTAACAGATATACAGATTATCGAATTAGAAAACACAGCATTTTCACAAAAAAATTTATAGGCATCTTGCGGAATAACTTGTTAAATAGTATAATAGGCGGGTATCGAACAAAAAAACCAAAACGATACATACTTTTCAAGGAGGAAAAGAAAATGAAAAAGTTTATTGCGATCCTTCTGGTTGCGATGATGGCTCTTTCTCTGGTAGCCTGCGGCGAAAAGCCCGCTCCTACCCCTGATCCCACGCCTTCCGCTTCCACCTACAAGACCGGTCTGGGCATGGTTACTTCCATGAGCGGCACCGATGCCGAGGATGAAGATCCCGCCAAGACCCAGGCTGACGTTACCGTCTGCGAGGCTACCTTCGATCAGGATGGTAAGATCGTTGCCATCTCCTTCGACGTTGTTCAGGCCAAGGCCACCGTTGATGCTGACGGCGTTGTTACTGTTGCCGAGGATGTCAAGACCAAGCTGGAGCTGGGCGATGACTACAACATGAAGAAGTATGCCAACCCCGCCGCTGTCGGTGAGTGGTATGAGCAGGCTGCTGCTCTGGAAGCTTACTGCATCGGCAAAACCGCTGCTGAGGTTGCTGGTATGCCTCTGGGCGAAAACGCTCACGGCTATACCGATGCTCCTGCTGTGGAGGAGCTGAAGTCCACCTGCACCATCTCTGTTACCTCTTTCCTCGAGGCTCTGACCAAGGCTTATGCTAACGCCGAGGATGAGAACTCCACCTACGCCAAGGCCGGCCTGGGCATGGTTACTTCCATGAGCGGCACCGATGCCGAGGACGAGGATCCCGCCAAGACCCAGGCTGACGTTACCGCTGTTGCGCTGGCTCTGGATGCCGAGGGCAAGATCGTTGCCATCTCCATTGATGTTGTTCAGGCCAAGGCTACCGTTGCCGAGGGCGTTGTCACCGTTGCCGAGGGCGTTAAGACCAAGCGCGAGCTGGGCGATGACTACAACATGAAGAAGCTTGCTAACCCCGCCGCTGTTGGTGAGTGGTATGAGCAGGCTGCTGCTTTCGAGAATTACTGCATCGGCAAGACCCCTGCTGAAGTTCTCGCTATGGAACTGGGCCCCAACGCTCATGACCACACCGATACTCCCGCTGTTGAGGAGCTGAAGTCCACCTGCACCATTTCCGTCACCGCTTTCCTGAAGGCGATCGAGAAGGCTGCTGCTAACGCTAAATAATTTAGCTTCAATCAAAAACGGAGCGCCGGAATTTGAAGTGACCCCAAAAAGTTAGACAATATTTGAAAACAAAATTTTTTCAAGCAGCCGAAAGGGCTTGTTGTCTGTGAAGAGCAGGCGGCAAGTCCTTT
>SFFJ01000007.1 GCA_004557855.1 Oscillospiraceae bacterium | reverse complement strand
TCGCAATCAACACCGACTATGGTGACCCGTGCGGGAATCGAACCCGCGTTACCGGCGTGAGAGGCCGGTGTCTTAGCCGCTTGACCAACGGGCCATAGTGCTGAAATAATCAGCTTTATCATTATAACCACTCATCCGCCGCTTGTCAAGATATTTTGCGCGGTTTCGGTGAAAAATGTTGCAGCAAAAAGGGAGCCTTTCGGCTCCCCCGTGGTTTTGCTTTTATACGGTCGGCGTCCCGCAGAAGGGGCAGAAATTCCCCCGTACCATCTTGCGGCACTTGGTGCAGAAGCGATCCTCCAGCCCATCCGCAGCCGGTGCAGCCGGAGCCGCAGGTGCCTGCGCAGCCTGGGTCTGCCCGCTCAATTGCTGGGCGATCTGCGCCCCGATGGCCACCTGTGCGCCGAGACCGGCCACACTGTCGCCCTTTTCCATGCCGTCCGCAGCGGCCACCGTCACATACTTGCCGGTATCGGTGATGAAGGACTGCGCCGCCACCTTTTCGGCCATCTTCTGTACCTCCGGCGGATAGGAAACGCTGATGATATTGACGTCCCGCACGCCCAGGCCGATGTCGAACAGCTCCTTATCCAGCTCCTCGGCCATCTTCTTGCCCAGGGCACGGTTGTTGGCCTGCAGCCCCACCAGGACGTTCAGCCCCACCGCGCGCTCGCCGTTCAGGATGGCCTCTGCCACGATCCCGCTCATCTCGCCCCGGATCCGCTCCGAAACGTCATTGATGGAATAGCTGTCCCGCACGCCGGCCACCTTGCTGATGAACGCCAGATAGTCTCTGAAATAGATGACCATATTGCCGTTCATCCCTACGGGGATGCCGCTGGGCACCTCGGGGGTGGGGATCATAATGCGCTGGGTGGTGCCCCAGTTCAGGGTCAGGTCCTTGCTGTTGACGAAATAGACCTCGGCACGCTCGCCGGTATCGCTGCGCAGGTGCAGCGCCGCGCTGATATTGGTGAGGAACGGAATGATCTGGGTATCGATATCATAGTTGCCCTCATTTTCAAAGATGCCGTGGATGCGGCCGCCGGAATAGAAGATGGCCTTCTGCCCGGCCCGGATGATCAGGTGGCTTCCCTTTTTGATCTCCCGGTCCTTCCATTTGTAAAAGAGTAGGTCGGGGCGGTATTCTATCCACTCCACCGTATCCTTTCTCTGATTAAAAAGTCCCATGTTATACTCCTTTCCCTTGGCACGGCCGCTAATCGCCGCCCCAATCGTAGCCATAGTCATAGCTGCCGTAGTCGATACTCCCGCTATCATAGCTGCTGCCGCCGTAATCATAATCGTAATCGTAGCTGCTGCCGCCGTAATCGTAGTCGTAGTCATAATCGGAGCCGCCGTTATAGCTGTATTCGTAGCCGCCGCTGCCGCCGGAGCTGTCGTCGCCCAGCAGCATCACCCCGCCGATGATCAGCGCCAGCACCAGCAGAATGACCAGGATGATCTTGGCCTTGCTCTTGGGGTACTGTGCGGAAACCTTGCCGTTTTCGCCGTTGATCATATAGTGGTAGGTCTGGCCGCCGTAGCCGTACTTGGCCTTCCACAGCGGCAGCAGTACGTGCTTATAGCGCACCAGCTGGTAGCTGGTATTCATGCCCGTGACCTGTGCCTGCGAATAGCCCTTCCCGCGGATATCGCTTTCCGCCAGACTGCGCTGGTCCCGGTCGATGTAGGTTTGGGCGACCTTGAAGCCCTCTTCCCCATCGATGGTATAACATTCGGCCTGGTAGCCCGCCAGGTACTGCGGGTGATAGGGCTGGGTGTTGCCTACGGTATCGTAGGGCAGCACCTGCTGGATGAGGTTCCCGCTGGCTGTTTTGCTGGCGCACACCTGAATATCATCATAGTGTCCCTGCACCATGCCGGAAACGGGATACCATTCGGTATAAGTCTCATTTTTGCCGTTCGGCCCCTTCCGGGTCTGGGAACGCCCGCCCCGTCCGCAATACTGGCTGACGACGTCGGCATCGTAGGTCCAGAAGGGTACGTACATGCCCACCAGCTCGCCCTCGGCAAAGCTCTTTTTCAGGTTATTGGGGGCAAACCACCGCTTGCGGATCCATTTCCCGAAGCGCTGCTGCGCCTCGTAGCGGTCAATGGCAAAGGGCACCACTCCCTCCACGGGTATGCCGTTATGCGCTGCCTCCGGTTTGATCTGCGGGGATCCGCACATGGGGCAGACGGCGGCAGTTCCCTCCGCCGGGAGGAAGAATTCGGCGCCGCAGGCGTCGCAGTGCAGGGCAGTCTCGCCGTTTTCCAGCATCCGGCTGCCCTCACGGGCACGGTATTCGCCAAAGTCATATTCCTCCACGAAATCCTTGCCGGGGGTCACTTCCTGCACACTGCCACAAGAGGCACAACGAAACTGCTGTGCCTCCGGATCAAAAACAATATTTCCGCCGCAGGTGGGACACCGCAGCGCGACATTGGTTTGTTCCGTTGCGGCCATAACTTACTTGCCCAGACGAGCCTTCAGTGCAGCGAGGTCGGCCTCGACGGTGGCGGAAACCTCGGCAGCCTTTTCGCTATATTTTTCTTCCAGCTTCTTAATGTCCATCTTATCGGCCAGCTCCTCGTTCAGGGCAACCTTGGCATCCACCGAGTCAATGCGCTTCTGAACGGCTTCCATCATATTCTCGAAGCCGGTCATATCGGTGCGGCCGGAAACCTTGTGCATCAGGTCATCCATCTTCTCCTTGTGCTCGGCCACGGAAAGCTTCGCACGCAGCTCTACCATCTTGCCCTCGGCAGAGGCGATGTCATCCATCAGCTTGCGGGTCATCTGGCGCATCTTATCGCTGTTATCTTTGGCCAGCTGGTAGGCGTTCTCCAGGTCGGCCTTCTTGGCGGTCAGCTGGCTCTTGGCATCCAGGAACTTTCTGGCGTCTTCGTCATTGCCGGCCAGTACAGCCTGCTCGGCATAACGGTCATACTTCGCAATTTCCTCGCTGTTGGCGTTGACGCGGCGGGCTGCGGCCATTTCATCCGCAATAATGGCGGAGGTTTCAGACTTCAGCTCTTCCAGGTTGGCGCGGGCGTCATTCAGATACTTTTCCAGCAGCTTTCCGGCATTCTTCTCCTCGGCGCCGGTAAGCAGGCTGTTGATGTTCGCACTCATGATGTCAGTAAATCTCTGCAAAATACCCATTATTGTTCCTCCTGATGTTGTTGTATTTCGGTCGGTTCCCCGTCCATTACCACTATTTTATAACATCCCACTAAAAAAATCAATCGATTTTCCGTTATTTTACCTCTTATTCACATTTCTTGCAGACTGTACCATCCCCCCGGCCATGTCCTGCACCCGCCCGTTTCCCCGCAAAATGCGCGGGCGCGCCTCCGCTCCGGTCGTGCTGACCCTGCGGGCAGCCCTCCCCGCTGCAGTGCGCCCGCCCCACACTCCCATGCTTTGATAAAGGTGCAAAACCGAGGGCGCAGCTCGGCGGCTTCGCCGCCTCGCCCGTGCCTGCGGCACGGGCTCCCCGCCGCCGCGGGCGGCGGGGGCTGCGCCCCCTCCCGTTTTGAAAACCTGCAAAAAGGGCAACGCCACACTCCGCGGATCGGCAACAGAGCCACTCCCCCATTACCCTCCGCAGATCAGCGAAAGCGCCGCCCCGCCGAAATCACCCCGGCGAAGCCGCCGTCACAGGCACCGTTCAGCCCTCCCAATCGAGATAGGCCGCCCCGATGATCCCGGCATCGCCGCCCAGCGCCGCCCGGCGCACCGGGCAGGTAGGCGACCGCCGCCCGCCGAAGCGGTTGGCCTGCACGTAGTCGTTCAGCGGCCGGATCAAAGCATCCCCCGCATTACTCACGCCGCCGCCGATCAGCACGACCTCCGGGGCAAAAATATTCACAAAGTTGACAATGCCGGCCCCCACGTAGGTGATGTACTGCTCCACCACCGCCTTGGCCGTTTCATCCCCCTCCGCCGCGCAAATGAACGGTGCGCTGCCATCGGCGGGATGAAAGCGCTTCATCGTCGTTTCGGGGTGCGCCTGCTCCGCGCGGTGACGCTGCCGCAGCAGCCCCGTCGCACTGGCATAGGCCTCCAGGCAGCCCCGCTGGCCGCAGGTGCAGGGCTCTCCGCCCAAAATCAGGGTGGTGTGTCCCATTTCGGTGCCCGGCCCGATATCTCCCTCGTACACCTTGCCGTTCAGCACCACGCCGCCGCCCACTCCGGTCCCCAGCGTAAGCAGTACGGCACTTTTGGCGCCCTTGGCGGCACCGGCCACCACCTCGCCCAGCGCCGCACAGTTGGCGTCGTTGGAAAGGCGCACCGATACCCCCAGCTCCTGCCGCAGCTCATCGCAAATCGGCACGTTTTTCCAGCCCAAATTGCCGGCATAGACCACCATTCCGTCCGCCGCACGGCAGTACCCCGGCGAACCGATCCCCACCAAAACGCATTCCTGCAGCGTAATTCCGGCCTTTTTCACGGCCTCCTTCACGCAGCAGGCGATGTCATAGATCACATCATCCAGCATCCGGTCGGGGCGGGTGGGCACATTGGCTCTCGCCACGATCTCCTTGTTTTCATTGACCACGCCGACCGCCACATTGGTGCCGCCCAGGTCGATCCCTACACGATATTCCACAAGAAAAACCTCCTTTTGGCTTCTGCTTTTAGTATAGCGCACTTCCCGCCAAAAGAAAAGCGCTCCGGCGGGAAAATTTCCGGGGCGGGGCCGCCCTGCCCGCACCCCCTGCAAGCCCCGGGCATCCGGCCCGCAGGGCAGGCGCCTCCGGCGCCTCGGCGGCCTCCGGCCGCCGGTTTCGGCTGCGCCGAAACGCCCTGCGGGCCGCCCCTCCCCCGTTCGGGTCCCGGCCTGTACCGGGTGCCGGCCCCGCACCCAAAAGGGCCCGCCGGCAGGCGGGCCCCATGGGGAAGAATGTCGAAAATATCGGAGAAATCAGGCGAAAATCACACCTTCAGGGCGCGGCGCAGCGGCGGCACCAGCAGCACCGCCAGCACACCGCCCACCGCCGCCGTTATCAGCTGCGGGAAGGAAAAACTGGCCGAAAGCACCGCGGTCTGCTTCTCGTTCAGGGTCAGCACCATCGGCACCAGCCACTTGACGATGACAAGGTAAAGGGTCAAAAATTTGGCGACAGCCGCCACCGCAAGGGCGCACAGATACCGCCCCACGGCAGCGTCCTTTTTGCCGGCGAGCAGCGACCAAAGCACCACCAATACGGCATTTCCCAGCGCCACCGCCGGGACGATTTGCGGAAAAGCGGGGCCGATGCCGATGAGGAAGGCGCAGAACGGGGACAGCACCGCAACCGCCAGCCCGCCCCACAGACCGCACATCAGGGCGGCGGCGATGAGCACGAGGTTGACGAGGGAGCCGGTGACATACTGCCCCATGGAACGGGTGACGAACTGCACCGCGATGAGCAGCGCCAGGAAGATGGCGGTGCGGCAGAGCGTTTTCAGGCCGGTGCTGCCATTAGAATTGCTTATGGTTTTAGACATTGTGTTCTCCTTTGCTTATGGGTTTTATCGCATATTTGCGGGTTTACTTGCACTTTCGGTCATATTATAGTATATTCAAGGGGAAAAGTATGTTGCATCCGCAACAAAATGAAGGGAGAAAACCACATCATGCCGGAGAAAAAATATCCCCTCTGCCCCCTCTTCGAGGGTCTGACGGAAGCCGAGATCGCCGGGGAGCTTGCCCGCCTGCAGGCCGTCGAGCAAGCCTATCAGCCCGGGCAGATCGTGTTGGCTGCCGGGTGCTCCACCGTGCGCATGGGGCTGGTACTGGAGGGCGTTTTATACGCCATTTTGCCGCTGCCGCAGGGCCGCCAGCTGCTGCAAAGCCGCCTGACCCGCGGGGAGCTTTTCGGGCAGCTTTTGGCGCTGGACGGCGACCGGGAAAGCCCTGTAACGGTGATGGCCTGCGCCCCCTGCCGCATCCTGTGGATCCCGACGAAGCAGCTGTTTAACGGCACGGGGCCTGCATTTTCGCGGCTTTTGGGCAATCTTTCCAAGCAGCTTTCCGGGGCGTATTTTTCGCTGCAGCGGCGGCTGATCTGCCTTTCGCAGCCCACCCTGCGGGAACGTTTGCAGTACTATTTACAGATGGAAAGCCGGGCGCAGGGCAGTTCTACCGTGCGGCTGCCGTTTGACCGGGAGGGGCTGGCCTACTATTTGGGGGCGGACCGCAGCGCCCTTTCGCGGGTGCTGGGCGGCCTGCGGCGGGAGGGGCTTTTGGATTTCGACCGGAAAAGGGCTGCGGTGATCACCCTGCTGGTACCGACGGAGGAATGGCCGTAAATCACGGTTTTTCTTTCTTTTTTTTCTTGATTTAGGGGAAGAACGGGCGGTTTGGTTTTGCGGTAAAATCACGGGCTTGCGGCTTTGGGGGGAGTTTGTGCGGGGCTGCGGGGGCTGGGTTTGCGGCTTTCGGGGGGCCTGTGCGGGGGGCGGAGGGCCGCAGGCCAAGCCGTCCGCAGGACGGCTTCGGCGGGCGGAGCCCGCCGGCCCCGGCGAAGCCGGGGCGGCCTGCGGCCCGTATCCGCTGCGGGGGGAAAGCCTGCGGCCTGCACGGAAAAACAGGCGGGAAGGGCGGGGTTTCCGGCGTTTTACGGGGGCGGGACGGGACAAAGTCCGTAAAAAGGGGCTTTTCACCTCACGACGGGTGTGCTATAATGAAATTAGCAGAGAACGGCCGGAACCGTTCTCCCCCAACCGTACCCCAACATTTTAAGGGAGGTTACTACCGTGACGAAAAAATTTGTACTGAATTTTATCCTTTCTGCCATCTGTTATGTGGCGCTGGGCGTTGCGCTCATCATTTGGCCCGCCACCTCCATCAACGTCTTTTGCTATGTACTGGGCGGTGTGACTGCGGCCTATGGTCTGTGGCAGGTTTACCGCTTTATTTCCCACCGGGATGAACGCTATTCCACCCTTTCGCTGATGGTGGGCATTGTGGCGCTGGCGCTGGGCATCTGCTTTTTTGTAAAGCCGGAGCTGTTCGCCTCCATTTTGCCCTTTATTCTGGGACTTTACCTCATTTTTGACGGCGTTGTGAAGCTGCAGGCTTCCATCGATATCAAAAAGGACGGCTACGAAAAGTGGGGCATTTTGCTGCTGCTGGCGGTGCTGATGATCGCTTTGGGCGTTGTCATTCTGCTGAACCCGTTCCAGTCGGCGCAGGTGCTGATCACCTTTATCGGCATTTGTATGCTGGCGGATGGCGTGATCAACCTGTTTAACGCCTTTGTGGTCTGGCAGCATCTGCGGGCGCTGAAGAAGGTGGCCGCTGCCGCCGTGAATGCGGTGGCCTCCGCTGCGGGCGCCACCGCCGATGTGGTGGTGGATGCGGTGAGCACCGACGATATCCCCGAGGAACCGGCCCCCGACTCCGTTCCCGAGCCGGCCGCCAACTCCGTTCCCGAGCCGGCCGCCGAGGACGAGAAAAAGCCCGAGGAATAAGCCGAAAACCCCTATATTCTGCGAAAATGCGCCCCTCCGCCGAGATGCGGAGGGGTTTTGCTATATCTATTGCGTTATCCGCCTTTCCTGCTCGACCGAGATCGCAGCAAGCCCCAGCCCCATGATGATGCGGCGCACCCATGGGGTGTACATGAACCAGCGCTTGAGGGTCTTGAGCCATAGCTTGAGCCGCAGCGACGCCGTTTTCCGTCGATAGAGACAGGTAAGCGTATTATCATCGGCGGCTTCAGCCATCGCTTCCGCCAGAGCGCTGCCGCTGCGGATCGCGCTGCTGATCCCCTCGAAGGAGCTGGCGCTGATGAAGCCCGCCGCCTCCCCGATGAGATACGCGCCGTCACGCCCTGTAATAAAATCCGCAAAGCCGCGCGGACGCACCGCAAGGCAGGCTTCGGTCTTTACGGGCTGTCCCAGCGGACGACCGAGATACTGCTCCAGACGCCGCTTTTGGCGTTCAAAGGCTTCCCTGCTGCCCTCGGCAGTAAAGCAGCCGCCGAAGATGAGGGCATCGTCTTTGCGAATGATCCACGAACAGCTTTCGCTGGTAGCGGGATCGAAGATGCAGGAATAGAACGGCGCTCGTTCCTCCCCTGCCGCGAACCACTGCTGAATGGCGGTGTAGCGGGTCTTTGGCTCCCGATAAAAGGTGCGGCGCACCAGAGAGACGGCACCCTCCGCACCGACGATACGGCGCGCAGCAAACTGCCGCTCCTCCCCATCGACCGCAGCGGTGAGGAGAAAGCCCTCCCCCGTGCGGGTGACTGCCGTACAGCGACCGGAGAGAATCTCCGCCTGCGGCGGGATAAGCGATAACAGCCAGCGGTCAAAGGCATAGCGGTCCATATTGAGGTAGTAGCGCTGGTAATAGCGCACCTGCCGGCTGACCAGATCAATGGTCTGCACTGTGAAGATCTGCGGATCGACCAGCACCTCCTTGGGAAGCGTGAGATCGAAATGCGCCAGCGCCTTTTGGGAATCGGGCGCCAGCAGCCCGCCGCAGGGTTTTTTATTCAGTTCTCTCTGCCCGTTAAGCAACAGCAGCGAAGCCGCCGGGCATTTGGAAAGATACCGGCGGGCAAAGGTCGCGGCGGCGGGTCCTCCGCCGATGACGGCGACATCGTACATCATACCGTTTTTTCCTGTCTGGCAGATGTCTGCTCCTCCGCCTTGCGGAACGGCACCAATTTGGCGCGGTCCAGCGCCACCATAATGGCGGGGATGAGAACCAGCTGCAGGATGATGCCGGGGATGGCATTGAGGAAGGCACCGGAGAGGAACATTTTCCAGGTGAAGGCGCTGCCGGAAAGTCCCAACAGGATGGTCATGGCGGCCGCCCAAACCACACGCCCGGCCAGCATTGCGGCGATCAGGCAGCGGTACAGCATACGGGTGCACTGCCAGTGCGCCCGGCTGTAAAGGAAGCCCGCCGCAAAGGCGTAGGTCGCCATTTCAAAGGCCATGGCAAGGGCGCCGGGCATACGGGGCATGAAAAACAGGGCGAACCGCAGGATGGGCATGATGAAGCCGACGGCGGTGCCGTACTGCCAGCCGCAGATGAGGGTGCAGAGAAAGACCGGCAGGTGCATGGGCAGCAGCATATTGCCGATTTCCTTGATTTGGCCGGTGAAGAAGGGCAGCACCAGGCCGATGGCTAAAAACATTGCGGCGAGAAGCAGGTTTTTGAGGGGGGTATTCCGGGGTTTCATTTTACGGTTACTCCTTGGTAGGGTTGATGATGGGGCGGTAATATTCCGCAAGCTGCTGCGGCAGGGTATCCCGGTTTTGCAGGGTGACGGTAACGAGCCGCACCCCGGGGTGGCGGCGGATATCCTCCAGCCAGCCGGAGGCATCCTGCCGGATGACACCGAGGATGGGGGTATCGCCATCCAGCAGTTCCAGCACCCTTGCCCGGAAGCGGGGGAGCTTTTGCTCCAGCCGGCCGCATTCATCCAGCACGATGAGGGGGCGGGCGGGGGCGGTTTGCAGGCAGGCGAGCCCCAGCTCCTCGAAGCGGGGCAGGACGGTGCACTGCGGGTCACCGTTCGGCTGCGCCCGGAATGCCACGATGGCGTGCTGCGGGGTGCAGCTGCGGGGGGCGTCGGCGCTGCTCATATAGAGGAAGTGCTCGGGCAGGGGGCGATCCGGGCCGAAGTAGGAACGAAAGCCGCCGGGGGTAACGCCCAACAGGTCGATGGTTTTATCCACGACGGTGGTTTTGCCGATGCGGATGGGGCCGGTGAGGAAAAGGTGCATGGGAAGTCTCCTTTATGCAGGGGGTAGGGCGGGGGCGCGCCCCCGTGCCGCAGGCACGGGGGACGGGGGCGGCCGCAGGCCGCCCCCGCAGGCCGGGCGGAGCCCGGCCGCGCGCCCCCGACGGTGCGGTTTGCAGATATTCTACCACAAAAGCAGGCGGCAGGCAACCGGCGGGGGGAAAAGGGTGCCGGGGGATGCAAAAGGCGCCCGGCCGCGGATGCGGGCGGGCGCCGGAAGGGCGGGTGGGGATTATTTGTGGATGGCGGTGCCGGTAGCAGGTGTGTGCAGGGCGGCGGAGTGGAAGCGGCAGGCAACCGGCGGGGGGTGAAAGGGTGCCGGGGGATGCAAAAGGCGCCCGGCCGCGGGATGCGGGCGGGCGCCGGAAGGGCGGGTGGGGATTATTTGTGGATGGCGGTGCCGGATTTGCCTTCCAGGGCCAGCGCTGCATTGTGCAGGTCGGCGATGATGGCACGGCCGCCGGACTGGGCAAAGGCGATGGCAGCCTGAACCTTGGGCAGCATGGAGCCGGGAGCGAACTGGTTTTCACCGATGTACTTCTCGGCCTCGGCGATGCTCATCTCCTCGAGGCTCTTCTGGTCGGGCTTGCCCCAATTGATGGCAACACGATCAACGGCGGTGAGGATGAACAGGGCATCGGCGTGCAGCAGCTCGGCAATCTTGGAGGAGGCGAAGTCCTTATCGATAACGGCGGGAACGCCTACCAGCTTGCCGTCCTTTTTGATAACGGGGATACCGCCGCCGCCTACGGTGATGACTACGGCGCCGGAATCGACAACGGCCTCTACAACGTCCTTCTCGACAACGTCAACGGGCTTGGGGGACGGAACGACACGGCGATAGCCGCGGCCGGCATCCTCTACCATGGTAAAGCCCTTGGTGGCGGCGATCTCATCGGCCTGCTCCTTGGTGTAGAAGGCGCCGATGGGCTTGGTGGGCTTCTGGAAAGCGCCGTCGTTCTCATCGACGAGGACCTGGGTAACGATGGTGGCTACCGGCTTATTGATGCCGCGCTTGGCCAGCTCGTTGCCGATGGCGTTCTGCAGGTGGTAGCCGATATAACCCTGGGACATAGCGCCGCACTCGGGGAAGGGCATATCGCTCTTAACGGCGCCGGCTTCGGCGGCTGCGCTCATGGCGAGGTTGATCATGCCGACCTGGGGGCCGTTGCCGTGGGCGATGATGACTTCGTTGCCGGCCTCGATGAGGTCAACGATGGGCTTTGCGGTCTCGGTCACGAGCTCGAGCTGCTCATAGGGGGTGTTGCCGAGGGCGTTGCCGCCGAGGGCGATAACAATTCTGGACATAGCGGTTTCTCCTTTTGTATGTTTTTTCTATGGTCTTTCCGGTGTAAATCCCCAAAAAAGCGAAATTTCGGGGGTTGAATACAGAATTATCATAGCAAATGGGGGGTATTTTGTAAAGAGTTTAGCAGAATTTTTTTGAAAACAATTTTTTGTATTGTGATAAGTCCACAAAGCATATTCCCGTTATCCCGTTGGTTTTTCGATGGGATGACAAAGGGCGGGGGCGGCGTTTGGGGGGCGGGCCTTGGAGGGGGCGCAGCCCCGGCGAGCTTGGGGCGCAGCCCCGGCGGCGCGGCAGCGCCGCCGCAGCGGCCGCAGGCCGCTGAAAACCGCCCGCAGGGCGGTTTGGGCTGCGCCCTATGGCTGCGGTTTGCAGGGGGCCGGGATAGGAAGGCGATGGGGAGGGTGTGTTTTGCAGGTGGATAGAGGGATGCGGGGAGGGATGGGTTTGGGGCGCAGCCCCGGCGGCGCGGCAGCGCCGCCGCGGCGGCCGCAGGCCGCTGAAAACCGCCCGCAGGGCGGTTTGGGCTGCGCCCTATGGCTGCGGTTTGCAGGGGGCCGGGTCAGCGGGAAAACAGCTCCCCGAAAAATGCGGGAATGGGGGATGCAAAAAGCCCCCGGTTTTACGCCGGGGACTTTCTACATTCTCTCTAAATTTGCGGTTTGATTATTTGCCGAAATAGCGGGACAGCAGGCCGGCAAAGGCTTTGCCGTGGCGGGCTTCGTCGCGGGCCATTTCATGCACGGTATCGTGGATGGCATCGAGGTTGAGCGCCTTGGCCTTCTTGGCCAACTCGGTCTTGCCCATGGTAGCGCCGTTTTCGGCTTCTACACGCATCTCCAGGTTCTTCTTGGTGGAGTCGGTGACGACCTCGCCCAGCAGCTCCGCAAACTTGGCGGCGTGCTCGGCCTCCTCCCATGCGGCCTTCTCCCAGTACAGGCCGATCTCGGGATAGCCCTCACGGTGGGCAACGCGGGCCATGGCCAGATACATACCGACCTCGCAGCACTCGCCGTTGAAGTTATCACGCAGGCCCTGCAGGATCTCGGGGTCGCAGCCCTGCGCAACACCGACTACATGCTCGGCGGCCCAAGCCATTTCGCCCTCTACCTTTTTGAACTTGGAGGCGGGCGCCTTGCAGACGGGGCAGAATTCGGGGGCAGAGTCGCCCTCATGGACATAACCGCAGACAGTGCAAACATATTTAGCCATAGTGAAAATCTCCTTTTCAGTAATGATTATCATTTTTGTAATTTCATTATAGCACGCATTTGGGAATTGTCAAGCACAAACCGAAAATTTTTAGGGATTTTTTGCGGAGAATTTTTCGAGATGTTTTGCGGGGTTTTTTACAGTCGAAGCCGGCGGGGAGGAGATCGAAAACGGGGCTTTGCGGGTGGGGAATTTCGCAAGACAGCGGGGATTGCGGGGGTCTTCCCTATTTACCGGAATGAAATGGGGCGGGCGGGATTTTGCCGGGCGGCAGGTCTTCCCTATTCTTTGGTATAAGGGGGCTGCGGCATGCGCATACTATTCCCTGAAAAGGAGGTGAAAACCGTGAGCAAAAATTCCCAGAACAATGCCAAAAACGACAATCGGAACGAGAGTCGGAACAGCCAGCAGAAGCAGGGCGAGAACCGCAGCGAAAAGCCGGAGGCTGAAAATCGCTGCGACTAACCTGACGCTGCCGAGGATGCCGGCCGGGCGCCCGTATGGGGCCGGGCCGGTGTTTTTTTGCGGCTTTTTGGGGGACGCAGGGGGCAGCCCCGGCGGCGCGGCAGCGCCGCTGAAAACCGCCCGCAGGGCGGTTTGGGCTGCGCCCTACGGCTGCGGTTTGCTGCGGCCGGGATAGGGAAATATTGGCGAAGCGGGGCGGCGGGAATGGGGATTGAAACGATAAGAGCGAATTTTTTTGAAATCGTGTGCCAAAAGAACGGGGGCAGTTTTGTGAAAAGCAGCGAATCTGGACGGAATATTAACGCGGGAAAGAGGGATCTTATGAGATTTCGACCTAATTCGACAGGAAATTGGCAGGATGATGAGGAGAACGGGGGATTATTTGTTATGCCACATAGTGGAAGATGTGGTAAAATCTACATGGGCCGATTTACCTGTGTGGAGAGTACAGGGGCCGGCCTGAAGTCTAAAAGAGGAGGAACCCTACCCTTGTGCAACCAGGAAAGAGTAACTGAAACCGAGAATCCGGTCATCCGTTACCGTGCCTGCGAAGAATGGCATACTGACCCTGTATTAGGGCGCTACTGCTCCTACGGGATCCTGTGCGAGCAGCTTCTTTCCGGCGACGGATGGCTGCAGCTACAGGCTGTATCCGATGTGACCGACAGCGCCGTGCAGGCCAAGGCGTTAGCTGCGATGATGCAGCAGGGTGAGCTGGACCCCTGCCAACTGCTTGAGGTGGTGGAGGATTACTTAATCGGCGGAAGGGTGCTGTAAGCCGGCGCCCCGAAAGAAAAGTGTCGTCCGTGGGAAAGCGGGTGGCATTTTTCTTTTGGGGCGGCAGGGATGCGAAGGGTGCGGGGCGGTCTGCGGGGGTGCGGGGGTGCGGGACGGCCGCAGGCCCCCGATGCGGAGCATCGGCGCCGCCCCCGCAGGGGGCGGCGAGCCCGGGCGAAGCCCGGGCGGGACTGCGGCCGTATTTTGCGGTTTGCAGGGGCTACCACAGCAGGTTGCACACCAGCAGACTGACGGCGCCCGGCAGGCCCAAAAGGGTGCAGGTTGCTACGGTGAACAGGTTGACGGGGAGCAGGGCGCCCGCCGCACCCACCGAGAGCAGCACTGCCAATCCCCCGGCGGCGGAAAGCAGCCAGCCCCGCAGGGCGTGCCGCCACCGTACCAGCAGCGTAAGCAGGGCTGCCGCCCCCAGAATAAGCCAGACCTCCATGATGTCCTCCTTGTATTTTACAGGGTGACGGGTGCGGGCTGCTGCCCCTGCTGACGCGCCACCCGCAAGAGATAGGCGCGGTAGGCCGTCAGCGTTTGGATGCGATAGGTACAGGCATCGATCAGCGCATCCTCCGTCACCGCATTAAAAAGCTCCTCCGCGCGGCGGAGCTCATTATTGACCCGATTGAGTTCCTCCCACAGCGTTTCCTGCTGTCCCCCGGCACGGTTGGTTTCTGTCATGATGTTGCCTCCTTTGCCATCTTTATGCAGGCAGTATGGGCCGCTATGCCGCCGCTATGCAAAAAGAGGGCGGAAACAGTTGAGTTTTTTTGCGGCTGCCGCTATAATAGAGGCAGAAAACCGATAAGAAAGGAACCGCCATGAACTGGACTGACCTGAAGATCACCGTAAGCACCAAGGACGCCGAGACCGCCGAGGCCATTGCGCAGATGGCCGTCCCCTACGGCATTTATATTGAGGATTACAGCGATATGCTGGAGCTGGTGCCGCAGATCGCGCACATTGACCTGATCGACGAGGAGCTGCTGGCCCGCAGCCGCACCGAGGCGATTTTGCACCTGTACCTGCCCCCCGATGAGAACCCGGCAGAGGCCGCAGACTTTTTGACCCGCCGGCTGGAGGCCGAGGGCATCCCCTACCGCATGGAGACCGACCAAACGCTGGCCGAGGAGGACTGGGCCAATGCGTGGAAGCGGTTTTATCACCCCACGCACCTGGGGGAACGGCTGGTGGTTTGCCCCAGCTGGGAGCAATACGCCCCTGCCCCGCAGGAGCTTGTGATGACGCTGGACCCCGGGATGGCATTCGGCAGCGGCACCCACCACACCACCCGCCTGTGCTGCGAGCTGCTGGAGCATTTGCCGGTGGAGGGCGCGCGGGTACTGGATATGGGTACCGGCAGCGGCATCCTTTCCATTGCGGCGCTGATGCTGGGCGCCGAGGAGGCCGTTGGGGTGGACATTGACAGGGTGGCGGTACGCACTGCCGCCGAGAACGCCGCAGAGAACGGCTTTGGAGCCGACCGGTTTACCGCTGTGACCGCCGACCTGGTGCATCAACCGCTGGGGGAGGAGCTGACCCGCGGCGGGTTTGACATTGTACTGGCGAACATTGTGGCGGATGTAATTATTGCGCTGGCGCCGGCGATCGCCCGGCATCTCAAGCCGGGCGGGCATCTGGTGGCTTCCGGTATCATCCTGCCCCGCCGGGAGGAGGTCATTGCGGCGCTGGAGGCCGAGGGGCTGACGGTGGCCGGGGACCGGGAGCAGGAGGGCTGGTGCGCCCTGCTGATGCAAAAGGGCTGACCGGTGCAGCAAATCGGCATCGGGACGGCACTATATAATAGGAAACAAAAAGCTGCTGGTGGGCGGGCGGCCGCAGGCCGCCCGGGCGAAGCCCGGGCCGTCGCCCCCCTGCGGGGGGCGGCGATGATGCGGAGCATCATGGCCTGCGGCCGTACCGGCACCTTGCAGAGACCAAATATCCAACGGAGGAAAAACCATGAGCCAGAATAAACATTCCGAAGCGCAGCGCCGCCGCACCTTTAAGCGGGTGCGGGGTGTGATCCTGATCCTGCTGGTGGTGGGGCTGATCGTGTGGGGCGTGACGGCGCTCATCCGGCGGGGAGCCGGGAAGCCCGACCCCACCCCTGACCCCAACGCAGGGCAGCAGACCGAGCAGCCCGGCGGTTTGCCGGAGCCGGACCCCGCAACTGATCCTGACCCGGTGACCGATCCTGACCCGGTGACCGATCCTGACCCGGTGACCGAACCGAAGCCGAAGCCCAAGCCCGATCCGAGCCCCGAGCCGGGCAACACCGGACTGACCAACCCCGGCAGCGACGACTGGCGCACCATCCTGGTAAGCGCCAAGTACCCGCTGGCCGAGGAGATGGAGATGGAGCGTGAGACGGTGGGGTGGCCGGTAGACGCACGCATCGCGCAGCCGCTGAAGGACTTTTTGGCGGCGGCCAAGGCGGACGGCTACACCCTGCAGGTCATCAGCGGCTACCGCACCTTTGCGCGCAGCGCCGTACTGCTGGAAAACGAGGTGCAGGCGCAGATGAAGTATAACGGGTACAGCCGGGAAAAGGCGGAGCAGGTGGCGGCCACCCGCGTGGCGCCTCCCGGAACGAGTGAGCACAACACCGGACTGGCGGTGGATATCCTTTCCGGGGACTACTACAACCATCACAGTCAGATCGAGGAGTCCTTTGAGTACGACGCCGAGGCGGCCTGGATGAAGGCGCACTGCGCCGAGTACGGGTTTATCCTGCGGTACCCCAAGGACAAGCAGGATGTGACCGGCATCATATTTGAGCCGTGGCACTTCCGGTATGTGGGGGTGGAGATCGCGACCTACATTATGCAGAACGGGCTGACGCTGGAGGAGTACCTCGGCGTGGCGTGAAAACGGGTTTTTGACCCCGGCGGCGGCCGGGGTCTTTCCTTTGCGGCGGGTTTGTGGTACAATTCGGTATTGTGGAACAGGCGAGGCGGGCTGCCCGGGAGAGGCGGCGGGGCAGGATGCCCGGTCGGGCGCTTTTGAAAGGGGCGCAGCCCCGGCGGCGCCCGGTGGCTGCGGTTTGCAGGGCTTTGTAAGAGAGCTGCAAGTTTGCGGCGGGGCGGGGGTGCTGTGCGGGGTTGCTGCGAGGAGCAGAGAGGCCCGCAGGGCCGCCCGCCCGGAGGGCGGGCGCTGCGCGCGGAGCGCGCAGGCTCCGGCAGAGCCAGAGCGCCCTGCGGGCCGTTGCAAGGGGCGGGGCTGCCGGATATGGCGGGGCTGCCGAGAGTGAGGGCCGCCGAAGCGGCCTGCGGCCGCTTAAACCGCCCGAGGGCGGTTGGGCGGCGCCCGGTGGCTGCGGTTTGCAGGGCTTTGTGAGAGGGCTGCAAGTTTGCGGCGGGGCGGGGGTGCTGTACGGGGTTACTGCGAGGAGCAGAGAGGCCCGCAGGGCCGGGACGCCCTGCGGGCGGGCGCTGCGCGCGGAGCGCGCAGGCTCCGGCAGAGCCGGAGCGCCCTGCGGGCCGTTGCAAGGGGCGGGGCTGCCGGATATGGCGGGGCTGCCGAGAGTGAGGGCCGCCCCGGCGGCGCGGAGCGCCGGGCGGGAGCCCCCGCAGGGGGCTCCCGGCAAGCCACCGGAGGCGGCACGGGGCGGCCGATGCCTGCGGGTGCACAAAATGATTGAGGAGGAGAAGCCATGACCACCTTTCGCTATACCATTACTGCCGAGGACGCGGGGGACGAGATCCAGCATTTTCTGCGGTTCAAGCAGGGCATCAGCCGCAAGGTCGTTATCTCCCTCAAGCATCTGCCGGAGGGCATACTGCGAAACGGGCAGCACGCCCGCACCGTTGACCTGCTGCGGGAGGGAGATCTTCTGGAGATCAACCTGCCGGAGCAGGTAAGAAAGCTGCCGCCCTGTGAAATCGATGTGCCGCGGCTGTACTGGGACCGGGATGTTGCTGTATTTAACAAGCCTGCCGGGATGCCGGTGCATCAATCGGGGGGACACATTTTCGGGACGCTGGCAAGCGTTTATGCCACCCTGTGCGAAAAGGAGGGGGCCGCCGGCACCTTCCGGGCGGTGAACCGCATCGACAAGGACACCACCGGCGCTGTGGTAGTGGCTCGCCACCAAATCGCCGCAGGCAAGCTGTGGAAGGCTGTGACCAAGCGGTATGTGGCGGTGGTGAAGGGCATCCCGCAGCCCGCCGAGGGGCTGATAGACCTGCCGCTGGAGCGGGAGGTTCCGCTGGAGATGAAACGCATTGTTTCCCCGGAGGGGGAACGGGCTGTGACCGAATACCGGGTCCTGGCCGCCGCCCCGGATTGCAGCTGTGCTTTGGTGGGGTTCATCCTGCACACCGGGCGTACCCACCAGATACGGGTACACATGGCGGAGAAGGGCTGGCCGCTGCTGGGCGATGAGCTGTACGGCGGGCCGATGGAGGAATTTTCCCGGCAGGCGCTGCACTGCGCGGGGGTAGCTTTTACCCATCCCATCACCGGGGAACAGCTGTGCCTTACCGCGCCGCTGCCCGGTGATATGGCCGGGCTGCTGGAGGGGAAGGGCATCGACTGGGCGCCGGTACTGGCACCGTTTGTGGAGGAGCTGCTGACGGTGAAGCCCACCACGGTGGAGGAGATCACCGAGCGGTACCGCAAGCCGAAAAGGCGGAAGTAAGGCGGGCGGAGCGGTGAGGTTTGGTGCTGCGGGCGCAGCCTGGGCGGCGCGGCAGCGCCGCCGAAGCGGCCGCAAGCCGGGCGGCGCGGAAGCGCCGCCGAAGCGGCCGCAGGCCGCTGAAACCGCCCGGAGGGCGGTTGGGCTGCGCCCGATGCCTGCGGTTTGCAGGGGGGCTGCCGGTGGTTTGGCGGGTTCCTGCAAGGGGCCCGCAGGGCCGCCCGCCCGGAGGGCGGGTGCTGCACGCGCAGCGGGCAGGCCCCGGCGAAGCCGGGGCGCTCGGCGGGCCGTATGGGCGGCGGGATGCGGTGCGTTTTTTGCAGGGAGCTGCAAGGGGCGCTGCGGGCGCAGCCCGGGCGGCGCGGCAGCGCCGCCGAAGCGGCCGCAGGCCGCTGAAACCGCCCGGAGGGCGGTTGGGCTGCGCCCGATGCCTGCGGTTTGCAGGGGGGGTGCGGCGCCGATGCAAAACCGAGAGGACGGCCGGTGCGGCGGGGCACCGATACACGTTATTTATCCCCGCAAATACAACCCGGAAAGGAGCCGCTATGGCAAACCGGAAAATCAAGCTGATCGCCGTGGACCTGGACGGCACCCTGCTGCGGCAGGATCATATTACCCTTTCCCCGAAGAACCGGGAGGCGCTGACCCGTGCCGCTGACGAGGGCATCGAGGTGGTGGTGGCGACGGGACGGAGCATCGCTGCGATAGCGCCGCAGGTACTGGAGCTGCCCTTTTTGCGGTATTTCATCACCTGCAACGGCAGCTTGACCACCGACCGGGAGGGGAATGTTTTGCGGGCGGCGCCGCTGCCGGTCGATGTTACGCTGGAGATTTTGGCGCATTTGACCGGGATGGGCGGGTTTGCCATTCAGCTTTATGCCGACCAGAAAATGTATATCTCCCGCGCCCACTGGGAAATGCGGGATGTGTTCCATCTGCCGGTTTTTCACCTGAAAGCGCTGTTTTCGGACGGGGAGAGCATTGTGGAGAGCCTGGCGGAACGGGCAAAACGCCCCGGGAGCCATTTGGAGAAGATCAATCTGCCCTGCCTGACGCCGGAGCAGAAAGCGGAGGTCAAGGCGTGGCTGGCCGAGCGTTACGGCGACCGGGTACGGGCCGTCAGCACCATGCCCTGCAATCTGGAGCTGACCGACCGGGAGGGCAGCAAAGGGGCGGCGCTGGCGGCGCTGTGCCGGACGCTGCAGGTCCCTATGGCGCAGGCGGTGGCCTTTGGGGATGCCGATAATGACATCGGGATGCTGGAGGCTGCCGGGATAGGGGTGGCGATGGGCAACGCCGATGCTGCCGTGCAGCAGGCTGCCGACCGGGTGACGCTGACCAACGAGGAGGACGGTGTGGCTCACGCTTTGCGGCAGCTGCTGGAGTGGTGACCCCCCTCCCCTGCCCTACTCTGTTTTTATTGAGGAGATGGGGCTGCGGGTGGTGCAGCGCCGGCGGGCCGGCGGGCGCCGCAGGCGCCCAGCCGCGCGCCCCCGCAGGGGGCGCGCGGCATCCCCGGCCGGAGGCCGGGGGCCGGCCCGCCGGTGCCCTGCCCTTTTGGGAGACTGGAAAGATGCAAAAAAGCCGGGTCTGTGCATGGTACAGACCCGGTTTTATTCAGTTATTCTTTTCCTGCAGGAGGGAGTGCCATGCGCTTTCGCCGTAGACGGTGATGCCGTTATGCAGCAGCAGCTCGGCTGTTACGCCGTCCCCCGGAAGCAGGCCGCCGTCAAAGCGGCCGTTGTGGATCACCCTGTGGCCGCAGCTGGGGCTGCGCTCCTTGAGCAGGGCGGCATTACAGCCGTATAGGCGGCACAGGCGCAGCGCTTCCCCGGCACCGCGGCGGTACTGTTCCGTTACGTCAAGACCCGCTTCGGTCATGACACGGTCGCCCTGCCGTTCCGCCGCCGGACGTGGGGTTGCCAGTCCCCCGTAGATCTCCGGGCAGAACGGGATGAGGGTGTGGGTTTCCAGCAGGGATAACACCCCCTCATGCGGCTTGGCCCGGCCGTCATAGCGGCAGGGGAAGCCCAGCAAACAGGCGCTTACCAGCAGCTTCATGTCAATCCTCCTCCGGCGGCAGGGGACGGCCGTCCCGCACCGCCTGCACCAATTGATCCCCCGCATACCGCAGCTTGAGGGAGAAAAAGTCCTTTTCGGTTTGCAGCAGCCGCAAAAACAGCTTATCCCCCTGCCACAGCGGCAGCGTTTCCACCTGCGGGATGGGCACCCATTCCAGTGTGCCCTCATCGCAATCCCGCAGGGCGCCGGTGAAGCCCGTGGCGGTGAACAGGTGCATATATTCGGTGGGGGCTTCATCCGAGACAAAGGTGACCAGCCCCCGGAACCGGTAGTCGGTGAGGGTAAGACCCGTTTCCTCCCCGACCTCCCGCAGCAGGCAGTCCTCGGGGCTTTCGCCCTCCTCGAATTTGCCGCCGACCCCGATCCATTTATCGTGATTGAGGTCGTTTTTCTTTTTGACCCGGTGCAGCATCAGCCAGCAGCCGTCCTTTTCGATGTAGCACAGCGTGGAAAGGATCATTTTTTGCCCGCCCCCGTCCTTTGGTTCTTTGGTTCCTTGTTATTGTAGCACAAGCTGCGGGGACATTCAAACCCTGCGGGGGCTTTATGGAGAGAATACAACGATTTGCTTTCGATATGCCTAATATCCTATTGAATTTCGGCGATTTATAGCGTTTCTATTATGGAAAAACTATAAACCGGCGGGGTTTTTCGGGGGACCCCTTCCAAAGTTTAATCTTACTTTTTGTGGATTTTGCCACCTGTTTTTTACCGGGTTTTTGGCGGCCCGGTGTGAGGATTGGTGCTATATAACAAATCGATAATGTATTTATTCATATTTTTAGGCTCGTTTTGTTGTTATATTCCAATCCGCCCTTTTTCGCCGCCCGAAAACCGCCGCTTTTCTCCCTTGTTTTTCCATATTTCTAATTGTTAAATTTTTAGCAAGTGTTTGACATCGCCCTTTTCAACGGTTATACTGAAAATACTTTAGGGTGGATAAATACTAAAAGAAAGCCGTTTCATCGGCGAAAGGAAACCATATGACAAGGGCTGTTTATCCGGGAAGTTTTGACCCCGTTACACTGGGGCACATGGACATTATCCGCCGGGCCTCCCGCGTGGTCGATGAGCTGATCATCGGCGTGCTGATTAACCGCGAAAAGAACCCGCTGTTCACCGTGGAGGAACGTGTGGAAATGCTGCAGAAAAGTGTGCAGGAGCTGGAAAATGTCACCGTAAAGACCTTCGATGGGCGCACCGTTGATTTTGCACGGGCCAATGACGCCCAGATCATCATCCGCGGACTGCGCGCCATCACCGACTTTGAGCATGAAATGCAGATGGCACAGACCAACCGTATCCTCGACCCCACCATCGATACGATGTTCTTTACCACCAGCCTGCGCTATGCCTATTTGAGCAGCACCATAGTAAAAGAGGTAGCGCACTACGATAATACCGATATTTCCAAGTTCGTGAACCCCTATGTGGCCGCCCGCCTGAAGGAAAAGCTGGGCCGCTGACCCCTCGTTTTCACCCGGCCGCCCCGCGGCTGTGAAATAAATCCGTCTTTTATCCTATTTTACTTTATTCAAGGAGGCAAACACTATGAAGAAAATTGTTTTAGCCGGCGCCTGCCGTACTGCCATCGGCACCATGGGCGGCGCCTTGAGCACCGTTCCCGCCGCCGAGCTCGGCTCCATCGTCATTAAGGAAGCGCTGAACCGTGCCGGCGTCAAG
Source organism: Oscillospiraceae bacterium (assembly GCA_004557855.1). Lineage (GTDB taxonomy): Bacteria > Bacillota > Clostridia > Oscillospirales > Ruminococcaceae > Angelakisella. The sequence goes on along the minus strand of SFFJ01000007.1, from coordinate 44,000 downwards.
GCCGAGCAGGTCGACCATGTTTACATGGGCTGCGTCATTCAGGCCGGTCTGGGCCAGAACGTCGCCCGTCAGGCCTCCATCAAGGCCGGGCTGCCCGTGACCACCCCCGCCGTCACCGTCAACGTCGTTTGCGGCTCCGGCTTGAACTGCGTCAACATGGCTGCCCAGATGATCGAGGCCGGCGACGCCGATATCGTTGTGGCCGGCGGTATGGAAAGCATGTCCCTGGCCCCCTATGCCATGATGAAGGGCCGTTACGGCTATCGCATGGGCAACGCCACCCTGGTGGATACCATGGTAAACGACGCCCTGTGGGATGTTTTCAATAACTATCACATGGGCATTACCGCCGAGAACGTAGCCGAGCAGTGGAACCTGACCCGCGAAATGCTGGATGAGTTCGCTGCCTGCAGCCAGCAGAAGTGCGAAAAGGCCATGGCCGAGGGTAAGTTCAAGGATGAGATCGTTCCCGTAGAGGTGAAGGGCAAGAAGGGCTCCGTGATCGTAGACACCGACGAAGGCCCCCGCCCCGGCACCACCGTGGAGACCCTGGCCCGTCTGAAGCCCGCCTTTAAGAAGGACGGCATTGTGACCGCCGGTAACGCTTCCGGCATCAACGACGGCGCTGCTGCCATCGTGGTAATGAGCGAAGAAAAGGCCAAGGAGCTGGGCATCAAGCCGATGGCTACCTGGGTAGGCGGCGCACTGGGCGGCGTAGATCCCTCCATCATGGGCGTGGGCCCCGTTGCTGCCGTAAACAAGCTGATGGGCAAGCTGAATATGAAGGTCGCCGATATGGACCTCATCGAAGCCAACGAAGCCTTTGCCGCACAGTCCCTCGCAGTCGGCCATGACCTCGGCTTTGATATGGAGAAGCTGAACGTCAACGGCGGCGCCATTGCGCTGGGTCACCCCGTAGGCGCCTCCGGCTGCCGTATTCTGGTTACCCTGCTGCACGAGATGCAGCGCCGGGACGCCAAGAAGGGTCTTGCCACCCTGTGCATCGGCGGCGGCATGGGCTGCGCTACCGTAGTAGAGCGTGACTGATCTTCACCCGTAAACCAATGCACCGGGGAGCTGCGGCTCTCCGGTGCTGTGCCAAAATTAAGAGAAGGAGAGTGCATTCATGGAATATATTACCTATGAAGCGGAAGGCCAGATCGGTATTATTACCATCAACCGCCCCAAGGCCCTGAACGCCCTGAACAGCACCGTGCTGGATGAGCTGGACAAAACCCTGGACGGCGTGGATCTGGAAAGCATCCGCTGCCTGATCCTGACCGGCGCCGGGGAAAAGAGCTTCGTGGCCGGTGCGGATATCGGGGAAATGAGCAGCCTGACCAAGGCCGAGGGCGAAGCCTTCGGGAAAAAGGGCAACGACGTTTTCCGCAAGATTGAGACCTTCCCCATCCCCGTTATCGCAGCAGTCAACGGCTTTGCGCTGGGCGGCGGCTGCGAGATCAGCATGAGCTGTGATATCCGCATCTGCAGCGAGAATGCCGTATTCGGTCAGCCCGAGGCCGGCCTCGGCATCACCCCCGGCTTCGGCGGCACCCAGCGTCTGGCTCGGATCGTCGGTACCGGCAAGGCCAAGGAAATGATCTACGGCGCCCGCAACATCAAGGCGGAGGAAGCCTATCGCATCGGTCTGGTGAATAACGTCTACCCCGCCGATGAGCTGATGGCCGCCGCCAAGAAGCTGGCCACTACCATCGCCCGCAACGCCCCCATTGCCGTGCGCAACTGCAAGCGCGCCATCAATGAGGGGATGCAGGTGGATATGGATCAGGCCATCGCCATCGAGGAGAAGCTGTTCGGCGACTGCTTTGAGTCCCACGACCAGCGGGAGGGCATGGCTGCCTTCCTGGAAAAACGCAAGGTGGAAGCATTCCTGAATAAATAAACCAAAAAATTATTACATATGGAGGTATCTCAAATGAAAATTGGTATTATCGGCGCCGGCACTATGGGTTCCGGCATTGCCCAGGCTTTTGCACAGTCCAACGGTTACGAGGTTTTCCTGTGCGATATCAATGAGGAGTTTGCCGCAAACGGCAAGAATAAGATTGCCAAGGGCCTGAACGGCCGTGTTGCCAAGGGTAAGATGGAGCAGGCTGCTGCCGACGCCATCCTCGCCAAGATCACCACCGGCACCAAGGAGATCTGCAAGGACTGCGACCTCGTCATCGAGGCGGCCATCGAGAATATGGAGATCAAAAAGCAGACCTTTGCGGAGCTTTCCGGGATTTGCAAGCCCGAGTGCATGTTTGCCACCAACACCTCTTCCCTTTCCATCACCGAGCTGGGTGCGAAGCTCGACCGTCCCATCATCGGCATGCATTTCTTCAACCCCGCCCCCGTTATGAAGCTGGTTGAGGTCATTGCCGGCCTGAACACCCCCGCCGAGATGGTGGAGACCATCAAGAAGATCGCCGAGGATATCGGCAAGACCCCCGTACAGGTTGAGGAGGCCGCCGGCTTCGTCGTCAACCGTATCCTGATCCCCATGATCAATGAAGCTGTCGGCATCTATGCCGAGGGCGTTGCCTCCGTTGAGGGCATTGATAATGCCATGATGCTGGGCGCCAACCACCCCATGGGTCCTCTCGCTTTGGGCGACCTGATCGGTCTGGACGTTTGTCTTGCCATTATGGAAGTTCTGCAGGCTGAAACCGGCGAAGACAAGTACCGTCCCCATCCCCTGCTGCGCAAGATGGTGCGCGGCGGCAAGCTGGGCAGAAAGACCGGCGTAGGTTTTTATGATTACAGAAAGTAAGCAATAAGGAGGATCATCATGGATTTCACACTCTCTCGTGAGCAGGCCATGGTGCAGAAGATGTACCGTGAGTTTGCTGAAAATGAAGTAAAGCCCCTGGCCGCCGAGGTGGACGAGGAGGAGCGCTTCCCCGAGGAAACCGTAAAGAAGATGGCAAAGCTGGGGATGATGGGCATCTATTTCCCCAAGGAGTACGGCGGCGCCGGCGGCGACGTTCTCTCCTACGTCATGGCTGTTGAGGAGCTTTCCAAGGTCTGCGGCACCACCGGCGTTATCCTTTCCGCCCATACCTCCCTGTGCTGCGCCCCCATTTATGAGAACGGCACCGAGGAGCAGAAGAAATATTACCTGCCCAAGCTGTGCAGCGGCGAATGGGTCGGCGCCTTTGGCCTGACCGAGCCGGGCGCCGGCACCGACGCACAGGGTCAGCAGACCTTTGCCGTGCTGGACGGTGACCACTGGGTGCTCAACGGCTCCAAGATCTTCATCACCAATGCCGGCTATGCCCATGTCTTCATCATCATCGCCGTTACCGGCATCATCCCCGATAAGAAGAACCCCAAAAAGACCCGCAAGGAGATCTCCGCGTTTATCGTGGAGCGCACCGACCCCGGCTTCTCCGTCGGTAAGCACGAGAAGAAGATGGGTATTCGTGGTTCCTCCACCTGTGAACTGATCATGGAGGACTGCCGCATCCCTGCCGACCGCCTGCTGGGCAAGAAGGGCAAGGGCTTTAATATCGCTATGGCGACCCTCGACGGCGGTCGTATCGGTATTGCCGCCCAGGCGCTGGGCCTTGGTGAGGGCGCTGTGGAGGAAGTCATCAAGTACACCCACGAGCGTGTTCAGTTCGGCCGCCGCATTTCCCAGTTCCAGAACACCCAGTTCCAGATTGCCGATATGCATACCCGCATGGAAGCTGCGAAATATCTGGTTTACTCCGCTGCCTGTAAGAAGAACGCCCACGAGCCGTACAGCGTTGACGCCGCCATGGCAAAGCTTTTTGCCGCCGAGGCCGCCAGCGATGTGACCCGCCGTGCCGTTCAGCTCTTCGGCGGTTACGGCTACACCCGTGACTACCCCGTGGAGCGCATGATGCGTGATGCCAAGATCACTGAAATCTACGAGGGTACCTCCGAGGTTCAGCGCATGGTCATCGCTGCCAATCTAAAGGTAAACTGATAGGAGGAGTAAGCCATTATGAAATGCATCGTATGTGTAAAGCAGGTACCGGATACCTCCGGTAAGGTTGCTGTAAAAGAAGACGGTACCATGGACCGTGCCTCCATGGATACCATCACCAACCCCGATGACCTCAACGCCATCGAGGCTGCCCTGACCCTGAAGGACGAGACCGGCTGCGAGGTCGTGGTCGTTTCCATGGGCCCCCCTCCTGCCGAGGGGATGCTGCGTGAGCTGCTGGCCCGCGGCGCCGACCGTGCCGTTCTGGTTTCCGCCCGTGAATTCGGCGGCTCCGATACCTTTGCCACCAGCCAGATCCTTGCCGCTGCCATTAAGAAGATCGGCGTGGAGAAGGGTGACATCGTATTCTGCGGCCGTCAGGCCATCGATGGCGATACCGCCCAGGTAGGCCCCCAGATCGCCGAAAAGCTGGGAATGCCCCAGATCACCTATGTTTCCGAGATCAAGGTCGATGGGGAGCATGTCATCTGCCGGCGTATGCTGGAGGATGGCTATATGACCATCAAGACCCACACCCCCTGCCTGCTCACCTGCATCAAGGAGCTGAACACCCCCCGCTATATGAGCGTCGGCGGTATCTTCGAGTGCTACAATAAGCCGCTGGAGGTTTATAACTTTGAGACGCTGAAGGACGACCCGCTGATCGAGCTGGACACCATCGGCCTCAAGGGCTCTCCCACCAATGTTTACAAGTCTTTCTCTCCCCCCCAGAAGGGCGCCGGCATGATGCTGGAGGGTGCCGACAAGGCGACCTGCGAAAAGCTGGTTTCTCTGCTGGCAGAGAAGCACATCATCTGATAGAAGGGAGAAATGACTATGTCTACTTTTGTGAATACCGATCCCAGCGCCTTCAAGGGCGTTTGGGTATTCTGTGAGCAGCGTGAGGGCAAGCTGATGCCCACCGATTTTGAGCTGATAAGCGAAGGCCGTAAGCTGGCCGACGACCTGGGCGTGGAGCTGTGCGGCCTGCTGCTGGGCGATAAGGTGGAGGGGCTGGCCAAGGAGCTGGGCGGCTACGGCGCCGACCGGATCATCGTATGTGAGCACCCCCTGCTGAAGGACTACACCACCGATGCCTATACAAAGGTCATCTGCGATGTGGTAATGGAAAAGAAGCCCGAGATCATGCTCATCGGCGCGACCAATATCGGCCGTGACCTGGGCCCCCGCTGTGCGGCGACCCTGCACACCGGCCTGACCGCCGACTGCACCCACCTGGATGTGGATGTGGAGAAGTACAAGGCCTTCCTGAAGACCACCTCCACCATGGATGTGGACAACATGAAGTTTGATGAGGGCACCCACCTGAAGATGACCCGTCCCGCGTTCGGCGGTCACCTGATGGCGACCATCATCTGCCCCCGCTTCCGTCCCCAGATGTCTACCGTGCGTCCCGGCGTTATGCAGCGCGCCCCCTTCGACCAGGCCAAGGCCGATAAGGTCGTAGTGGAGAAGTACCCCGTAGAGCTGGCGGCCTCCGACCTGCAGACCGAGGTTCTGGAGATCGTCAAGGCGGCCAAGGATCTGGTCGATCTGACCGGCGCCGAGGTCATCGTTTCGGTCGGCCGCGGCATCGGTAAGGATGTTCCCACCGGCATTAAGCTGGCCGAGGAGCTGGCCGAGGCCCTGGGCGGCGGCGTAGTAGGCGGCAGCCGTGCCGCTGTGGACGCCGGCTGGCTCTCCGCCGATCATCAGGTCGGGCAGACCGGTAAGACCGTTCGCCCCAAGATCTATGTGGCTCTGGGCATTTCCGGTGCGATCCAGCACCTGGCCGGTATGCAGGACTCCGAGTGCATCATCGCCGTGAACAAGAACGAGACCGCCCCCATCTTTGAGGCTGCCGATTACGGCATCTGCGGTGATCTCTTTAAGGTCGTTCCCATGATGATCGAGGCCCTGAAAGCCGAGAAAAAATAAGACCTGACATGAAAGCCCTCACCCTTTTGCGGGTGGGGGCTTTTGCATTGGGCCGTAAAAAAGGGCCGGTACCCTGTGCGGATACCGGCGGCCTGCGATTTTATTTTAACCGAAGAAGCGCTTGATCTCGATCTCGGCGTTTTCGACCGAGTCGGAGCCGTGGATGAGGTTTTCGCTGGTGCAGCAGGCGTAGTCGCCGCGGATGGTGCCGGCAGCGGCCTCTTCGAACTTGGTGGCGCCCATGATGATGCGCATGCCCTTTACGGCGTTGTCGCCCTCTACGATCATGGCGAGAACGGGGCCGCTCGTCATGTAGGTGACGATCTCCGGGAAGAAGGGCTTATCGGCGATGTGGGCATAGTGCTCGCGCAGGATCGGCTCATCGAGGGTCATCATTTTGGCATCGACGATTTTGTAGTTCTTGCGCTCGATGCGGGAGATGACCTCGCCCATCAGGCCGCGCTTGATGCAGTCGGGCTTAAGCATGATATAGGTTCTTTCAATTGCCATGGTAATACACTCCTTATTCTTCTGCAAATTCTCGGTTTGCAATTTTCCCATATAGTATAGCAGATTTCGGGGCGGTTGGCTATCCCTTTTTGCGGATTTGTCTGCCCGAAATTATTTTTTGTCCGGGTTTGACTGGCGCCCCGCAACGTGCTACAATAGCGACAGCAAAAAGGCCGCAGGCTATCCCTACGCCGCACAGCCGCCCGCAGGGCGGCCCGCCGAAGGCGGGCCCGGCGGCGGAGCCGCCGAGTTCCGGCGGAGCCGGAACGCCCTGCGGGCGGTTCGGGCGGCGCACACACCCAACCCGGAGGTACAGACGATGATCAAGCAACTGGGGGAGCGCATCCCCGATACCGAGAAAGCCGCATTTATTGCACCCGATGCCGCCGTTTTAGGCAGCGTGACACTGGCGGAGGGCGTCAGCGTGTGGTATGGGGCCGTCCTGCGGGGGGACCTGGATACCATCACCATTGGGAAGAACAGCAACGTGCAGGATAACTGCACACTGCACGGGGACGCCGGGTATCCCATTACGATCGGGGAGTGGGTGTCCATCGGGCATAACGCAGTGGTGCATGGTGCCACCGTCGGGGATAACACCGTCATCGGCATGGGGGCGGTGCTGCTGAACGGCTGTGTCATCGGCAAGGATAGTATTGTCGGGGCGGGGGCTGTGGTTGCGGGCGGGGCGCATTTTCCGGACGGGTCGCTGATCGTCGGCACGCCGGCCAAGGCGATTTCGCAGCTGCACCCGGTGCAGGTAACGCACAGCCGGGAAAATGCCGAGCTGTACTGCCGACTGGCGGCACAGCACGCTGCTGCCGAGTGATAAGGGCGGCAACCGGGATAAGCGATGAAGGGGCGCCCGGCCGGGCGCCCCTTTTCGGGCCCCGCAGGGGCCCGGTATGCGGCGGAGCCGCCCCCCGTCCCGCAGGGACGGGGGACCCGAGCCGAAGGCTCGGGGTCGCCGGGCGAAGCCCGGCGGCGGCTCCGCCGCGGGGCCCGGGCCACTGCGCGGCCTGCCGAAAAAGCACCCCTGCGGGGTGCTTTTTTCAGCGGGTTTTCTCCCGGCTGCCGGGGAACAGCTCATCCAGCAGGGCATTGCAGCCCTCCTCGATATCCCGGTAGGCGGTGACGAAATCCCCGGTGTACCACGGGTCATCCACATCACGGGGGTGGCGGGAAAAGTCCAGCAGCCGCCGCACCTTCCCTGCCGGGTCGCCGCCGAATTCTTCCTGCATCGTCAGGACATGGCTGCGGGTCATCCCCAACAGGTAGTCAAACTGCGCATAGTCCTCCGGGCGGATATTGCGGGAGCCGCGCTGAAAATAGGGGATGTTTTCCCGCTTCAGCTGGCGCACGGTGCCGTTATGCACCGGGCTGTTCGGCGCAAAAACCGTCGTCCCGGCGCTTTGGCAGGCCACGGCGTCCCCCAGCCCGCGCCGCCTTGCCAGCTCCCGAAGGACAAATTCCGCCATGGGGCTGCGGCAGATATTACCGTTGCATACTAAAAGTATATTTTTCATAAAGTTTCCTCGCTGTATTTTAGTAGACTGTTTTATTATAGCACATTTTCTCCCTTCCGCCAATCGGGGGCGGTGAATTTGTGGTATTTCCCCGCAGGGGTGATATTTTTCGGGAGGAATTCTGTTTTTATGCTTGATTTCAGGAATTTTTACTGTTATAATGAGGGTACAAATTAAAACTTGACTGCGTGAAAGGAGCATGAACCATGGAACTGAAAGGCACCAAGACCGAAAAGAACCTGCTGACCGCCTTTGCCGGTGAATCTCAAGCCCGCAATAAATACACCTACTTTGCCAGTGTAGCCAAGAAGGAAGGCTACGAGCAGATCGCTGAAATTTTTACCAAGACCGCCGATAACGAGAAGGAACACGCCAAGATGTGGTTTAAGGCGCTGGGTGAGCTGGGCGATACCGCCCAAAACCTGCTGCACGCCGCCGAGGGTGAGAATTACGAGTGGACCGATATGTATGCGACCTTTGCCAAGGAGGCCGAGGAGGAGGGCTTTGCCGAGCTGGCCCGCAAATTCCGCGCCGTTGCCGCCATTGAGAAGTCCCACGAGGAACGGTACCGCGCCCTGCTGAATAATGTCGAGATGCAGCGCGTTTTTGAAAAGAGCGAGGAGACCATGTGGGAGTGCCGCAACTGCGGGCATTTGGTCATCGGCAAGAAGGCGCCCGCCGTCTGCCCCGTATGTGATCATCCCCAAAGCTATTTTGAGGTGCGCAAGGAGAATTACTGATGCGAAAATGGGGGTCGGTCATCGGCAAGAAGGCGCCCGCCGTCTGCCCCGTTTGCGATCATCCCCCTGCGTTATTTTAGGAAAAACACGAATGGAAAAGGAGAATGAAAATGGAACAGAAATTCTATATCTGCAAGCACTGCGGAAATATTATTGCCAAGGTGAAGGACGTAGGTGTGCCGGTGGTTTGCTGCGGCGAGCCGATGAGCGAGATCATCCCCAACACCACCGACGCCGCTGTGGAAAAGCACCTGCCGGTTTGGTCGGTGGAAAACGGCATCGTTCATGTGGTCGTCAGCTCGGTGGAGCACCCCATGCTGCCGGAGCACCACATTGAGTGGGTGTCCATCCATACCCGGCAGGGCAACCAGCGCAAGGAGCTGCACCCCGGCGAGAAGCCCGAGGTTTGCTTTGCGCTGTGCGAGGGCGACGAGGTGGAGAGCGTTTACGCCTACTGCAACCTGCATGGTTTGTGGAAGGCCTGATATCCCCCGAAAAGCGAAAGCCGAGCAGGTTACAAAGCCTGCCCGGCTTTTTTTATGCTGTTCGGCGGGCGCACCGCAGCGGAGGAGGGGTGCCGCCGGCCCGTAAGGGTGGGCGGTGCCCCGACAGGCAGCGGAGGGGCGCCCGCATGGTCGGTCAGCCCTGCCACGGCACGATGTGCCCGGCTGCAAGGGTTTGGGGGACATCGATGATGCGCTGGTTGGAGGACCCTCGGAAGCGCAGGGAGATATCATAGAGCGCCTGCACGAACCGGCCGTCCACCAGCACATCCAACAGGGTCAGCAGCTCCGGTGTGACCTCGCAGCAGGGGTGGCTGCCGGGGGTGTTCAGCTCCTCCCAGGTGAAGCCGCTGAACGCCCATATGGTTTTTTGGGGCAGTTCCCTGCGCACCCGCCGCAAAAAGGGCAGCAGCGCACGCTGATTCTGCGGTTCCATCGGCTCGCCGCCCAGCAGCGTCAGCCCATTGATGAAGCCCGGCCGCAGCATTTCGATGAGCTTATCCTCCACCGCCGGGGTGAAGGGCTGCCCGTAGTTAAAATCCCATGTTTCGGGCTGGAAGCAGTTTTCGCAGTGGTTGGTGCAGCCGGAAACAAACAGTGTGACCCGCACCCCCTCGCCGTTGGCGATATCACAGTTTTTGATGCTTGCGTAATTCATGCTCTCTCCTATCCCGCCCGCAGAATACCCGGCAGCTTTTCCGCTGCCGCAAAGGGACGCCCCGCAGAGCGTCCCTCTTTTTTTAGGGCGAATGATGGTTTACAGGTGCAGCACACGCTCCTTGATCTCCTGCGTGCGGCCCTGGTTCCAGAACTGCGTGCCGATGTAACCGCAGGTGCGGCGGGCGACATTCATCTTATCCTGGTCGGTGTTGCCGCACTTGGGGCAGCGCCAGATGAGCTTGCCGTCCTCCTCCACGATATCGATCTCGCCATCCCAGCCGCACACCTGGCAGTAGTCGCTCTTGGTGTTCAGCTCGGCATAGATGATGTTATCGTAGATGAAGCGCATGACCTGCAGTACCGCCTCCAGGTTCTGCTGCATATTGGGGACCTCCACATAGCTGATGGCCCCGCCGGGAGAGAGATGCTGGAACTGCGCCTCGAACCGCAGCTTATCAAAGGCATTGATCTCCTCGGTGACGTGGACATGGTAGCTATTGGTGATGTAGCTCTTATCGGTCACGCCCTCGATGACGCCGAAGCGCTTTTGCAGGCACTTGGCAAATTTATAGGTGGTGCTTTCCAGGGGGGTGCCGTACAGGCTGAAGTCGATATTATGCTCCTCCTTCCACTTCCTGCAGGCAGCGTTCATGTACTGCATGACTTCCAGCGCGAAGGGGGTGGCGGAGGGATCGGTGTGGCTCTTGCCGGTCATGTATTTGACGCATTCATACAGGCCGGCGTAGCCCAGACTGATGGTGGAATAGCCGCCGTACAGCAGCTTATCGATGGTTTCGCCCTTTTTGAGGCGGGCGCAGGCGCCGTACTGCCACAGGATGGGGGCAGCATCGGAGAGGGTGCCCTTGAGACGGTTGTGGCGGCACATCAGCGCGCGGTGGCACAGCTCCAGCCGTTCATCGAAGATCTTCCAGAATTTTTCGAGATTGCCGCCGGAGGACAGCGCCACATCCACCAGATTGATGGTGACGACGCCCTGATTAAAGCGGCCGTAATACTTCGGCTTGCCGTTTTCATCCACGTAGGGGGTCAAAAAGCTGCGGCAGCCCATGCAGGTATAGCAATGGCCCTCGCCGTTTTTATCCACCTTCAGCTCCAGCATCTTCTTTTCGCTGATGTAATCCGGCACCATGCGCTTGGCGGTGCACTTGGCCGCCATGCGGGTGAGGTAGTAGTATTCGCTGTTTTCGTAGATGTTGTCCTCCTCCAGCACGTAGATGAGCTTGGGGAAGGCCGGGGTGACCCAAACGCCGCTTTCGTTCTTGACGCCCTCGTAGCGCTGCAGCAGCACCTCCTCGATGATGAGCGCAAGATCGTGCTTTTCCTGCTCGTTCTTGGCCTCATTGAGGTACATGAATACTGTGACGAAGGGCGCCTGACCGTTGGTGGTCAAAAGCGTCACTACCTGATACTGGATGGTCTGCACGCCGCGGCGGATCTCATCCCGCAGGCGCTTTTCCACCATATTGGAGAGCTGCTCCTCGGTGATGACGGCGTTGGCCTCCTTCATCTCCTCCGTGAGCTGGCGGCGGATCTTTTCCCGGCTGACCTGCACGAAGGGCGCCAGATGGGTGAGCGAAATGGACTGGCCGCCGTACTGGTTGCTGGCTACCTGCGCGATGATCTGGGTGGCGATATTGCAGGCGGTAGAGAAGGAATGAGGTCTTTCGATGAGGGTGCCGGTGATGACGGTGCCGTTTTGCAGCATATCCTCCAAATTGACCAGATCGCAATTGTGCATATGCTGGGCGAAGTAGTCGCTATCGTGGAAATGGATGATGCCCTCGTTATGCGCCTCGACGATATCGGGGGGCAGCAGGATGCGGTTGGTGATATCGCGGGAGACCTCGCCGGCCATGTAGTCCCGCTGGGTGGAATTGACCACCGGGTTTTTATTGGAATTTTCCTGCTTGGCTTCCTCGTTGCAGCACTCGATGAGGGAAAGGATCTTTTCATCGGTGGTATTGCTGCGGCGCACCAGACTGCGGGTGTAGCGGTAGGTGATGTAGCGCTTGGCGACTTCAAAGGCGCCGTGGGCCATGATCTGCTTTTCCACCAGGTCCTGAATTTCCTCCACGGAGGGGGAACGGTTCATCTTCTGGCAGGCAAGATCCACCGATTCCGCGATGCGGCGGATCTGCATGGGGGTCATGCGCTCGCTTTCCTCCACCACGTCATTGGCTTTGGTGATAGCGGCGATGATTTTGGTAATATCAAAGTCCACCTCGGAGCCGTTTCTCTTGATGACTTTCATATGCTCTGTTCCTCTCTTTCCTGTATTTTGCCGTCATGCACAATATATAGTTGCTCATTTCCTCTACCTACACAATATATATTACACTATATCGGGTTGGGTTGCAAGGGCTTCGGGGGATAAAACCTCCCAAAAAAGGCGGTCTATTTTATCTATACCGCACAAATCCGGGGGGTGCGGGCCGGGGCGGGGGTATGTGGGGTTCCTAAATGGGGGTGTGGGGGACGTCGGAGCGGGGGCTGCGATATGCAGGCTGCTGTGCGGGGGCGGGCCCGCAGGGCAGCCCGTCCGCAGGACGGGCTTGGGGGCGGCCTCCGGCCGCCCCCTACGGCCGCCGCAGGCGGCCGGCCCTGCGGGCCGTACTGCTGCACGGGCTTGCGGAAAGCGCCCCGCCCGGGCAGCAAAAGCCCCGCCCCGGTATTGCTGCCGAGGCGGGGGTGTGATGTATTCACTTGGTCACAGCACCATCAGCAGCGTTCCCGCCCCGATGAGCACACACCCGATCAACAATTTCGGTGTGAATTTTTCATGCAGGAACACGAACGCCAGCACCAGCGTGAAAACCACACTCAATTTATCCACCGGTACCACCTTGCAGGCTTCCCCCAGCTGCAGCGCCTTATAGTAGCACAGCCAGGATGCCCCTGTGGCCAGTCCGGAGAGGATCAAAAACATCCAGCTTTTGGTACTGATGGCGGGAATGCCGCCCTGCGCATTGGTCAGAAAGACCATTCCCCACGCCATGAGCAGCACCACCCCGGTGCGGATGGCCGTTGCCAGATTGGAGTTTACCCCTTCGATGCCCACCTTTGCCAGGATGGACGTCAGCGCCGCGAACAGGGCCGAAAGCAGCGCCAGACCCAGCCACATACCGTTCCCTCCCGTCGTTTTTTGCTTTGCGGATGCTTGGGGTTGCATTATTTCTTCCCCCTAATCTGCTTTATCGCTTCGGTGGCCGCCAGTGCGCCTTCGTACACTGCCTTGCAAACCTGCAGCATCCCGCCGGTGCAGTCACCGGCCGCAAACAGACCCGGTATTCCGGTCTGCATTTTTTCATCCACGACGATGCGGCCGTTTTCCACCGGGGCGCCCAGCTTACGGGCCAGCGCCGCACTGCCGGCTACACCCAGCGCCACAAACAGACCGTCCGCAGGCAGCAGCCCACCGCCGGCCAACCGCAGCGCCGTTACCGTTTCCTCGCCCTCGATGGCCTCCAGCTTTTCGGTGCAGACGGTCACCCCTGCGGGGAACTCGGCCGTCAGGGGTTCGCCGTTGGTGCACAGGATGACCTTTCCCGCCAGCGGCAGCAGCGCCTGCACCTCGTGCAGGGCGTATTCCCCGGTGCCCAGCACCGCCGCCGTTTTGCCACGGTAGAAAAAGGCATCGCAGGTGGCGCAATAGCTGACCCCGCGCCCCTCGTGCTCGGCCAGGCCCGCTATTTTAGGGGCGATGCGCCCCGTTCCGGTCGCCAGGATCACCGCATCGGCGGGGTAGTCCCCTGCGGTGGTTTGCACCACCAGCGTGGCGGCGTAGTCCAGCCCCACGACCTCCGCCGTGACAAACTGCGTTCCGACCGCTTGGGCGCCGGCTACCCCGCGGCGGTACAGCTCCGCCCCGGTGATGCCCTCCTCAAAGCCGTAATAGTTCTGGATCTGCTCCGCCTTTTGCAGGGCGCCGATCCCCTTGCTGATCAACGTTGTTTCCATGCCGGCTCTGGCGGCGTACAGCGCGGCGCTGCACCCGGCAGGCCCGGAGCCTACGATCACGATCTTTCCCATCGGTTTTCTCCTTCCTGTTTGGCTGCGTGCAGGCGGCGGGATGCGGGGCCCCGCCCGGCCCGGCGGAGCCGGGCCGCCCCGCCGAAGGCGGGGACTGCGCCCTGCGGGCGCAGGGGGCGGGGCCCCCTCACCTGCGGCTTGCAGCGGTCTGTCACTATTGTACCCGCTTTGCTGCCGTAATGCAACCGGCCCCCTGCCGGCGCCCGGATTTTGCACCGGAATTTGTGCGTTCTACCCAAAACCGGCCTGCCGCCTGCCGAAAATCCCCCCACTATGCCAAAACGCAAAAAAACTTTAAAAAAGCTGTTGACTTTGCCGCATAAAAGTGCTAAAGTACAACCATCATAAATGACAGGCGATGACCGGAAAAAAGTAACCCGCCCCAAAATCTGCAGAGAGTTGCCGGATGCTGCAAGGCAATGATGAGTAGGACGGATGAAGTACCTTTCGGTAGCCGCGCACCGAACACCTCCCCCGTGAGAGTAGGCTGCGCCGGGTTCGACCGTTACATCGTGCGGACAGTGACAGCTGCCCAATGAGGGGCCTTCCCGCAAGAGAGGCCCGAAGCAGAGTGGTACCGCGATAGCCTTTATCGCCCCTGTTTTTTCCGGAGAGAAGTCCGGAAAGACAGGGCTTTTTTGTTTTCCCGAATGTTCCCCTTATGGCACGGCCGGCCGCAGGGGTGCAGATAGATAAAAAAATCAACCCATTCAAGATAAGGAGAAATACCATGAAATGCAAAAAGTTTTTTGCGGCTGCTGCCGCCTGTTTGATGGTCGCCGGCTTTGCTGCCTGCGGCAATGAGCCCACCCCCGTCAACCCCGATGAAAAGGTATTCCAGATTGGCATATGCCAGCTGGTAGAGCACCCTGCCCTGGATGAAGCCACCCGCGGCTTCCAAGAGTTCCTCACCGAAAAGCTGGGGGACCGGGTACAGTTCAGCGTGCAGAATGCACAGGGTGAGCAGACCAACTGCACCACCATCGTCAACCAGTTTGTTGCTGCCAAGGTCGACCTCATCATGGCGAACGCCACCAATGCCGTAAAGGCCGCCCGTGAGGCTACCTCCGATATCCCGATCGTCGGCACCAGCGTTACCGATTATGTTTCCAGCGGGCTGGTCGCCAGCAATGAGGCCCCCGGCGCCAATGTGACCGGCGCCTCCGATATGAACCCCGTCAATGTACAGGTCGACCTGATGAAGACCCTCTGCCCCACCGTCAAGACGGTCGGCATCGTGATCAATTCCGGCGAGGAAAACTCTGCCATCCAGGCAGAGGAAGCCAAGACCGCTTTTGAAGCCGCCGGCTTCTCCGTCAAGATCTACACCGTTGCCGATACCAATGAGATCCAGACCGTGGTGACCGCCGCCTGCAATGAGGTGGACGCCTTCTATGAGCCGACCGATAACCTCATCGCCTCCAATGTCCCCACCATGAGCAACATCACCACCGCGGCCGGCAAGCCCGTGATCTGCGGCGAGGGCGGGATGTGTGACAGCGGCTTCCTTGCCACCTATGCCATCAGCTACTACGAGCTGGGTCGTGCAGCCGGCGAGCAGGCCTTCAATATCCTCGTCAACGGCGCCGACCCCGCCACCACCCCCATCTTCTTCTTTGACGTCAGCAACCTCTCCCTCGTCATCAATGAGCAGGTGGCCGCCGACCTCGGCATCACCATCCCCGAAGCGCTGCAATAATCCCAAATACTAACGAATAAGAGGTCTCTCCATGAACCCGATCGCATTGCTCAATTCGCTGCCCGGCGCCCTTGCACAGGGGCTTATCTGGGGCATCATGGCCATCGGCGTGGCCATCACCTATAAGATACTGGACTACGCCGACCTTACGGTCGATAACAGCCTTTGCACCGGCGGCGCCGTCGCCGCCGTGTGCATCATCGGCGGGATGAACCCCCTGCTTGCCCTGCTTTTTGCGGTGCTGGCGGGTGCCATTGCCGGGCTGTGCACCGGGCTGCTGCATACCGTTCTGGGCATCCCGGCCATCCTCTCCGGTATTCTTACCCAGCTGGCGCTCTATTCCGTCAATATGCACATCATGGGCGGCAAGAGCAATCTGACCGTCAGCCGCACCCAGTATAAGCTGCTGCTTACCAGCGCCAAGGTGCCCACCGCCATCATCGTCAGCGGTATTTTCGTAGTGGCGATCGTCCTGCTGCTGTACTGGTTCTTCGGTACGCAGTTGGGCTGCGCCATCCGGGCCACCGGCAACAATGAGCATATGGCACGCGCGCAGGGCATTTCCACCAACCGCATGAAGGTGCTGGGACTGATGATCTCCAACGGGCTGGTCGGGCTTTCCGGCGGGCTGCTGGCGCAGTATCAGGGCAATTCCGATATCAACATGGGGCGCGGCGCCATCGTCATCGGGTTGGCGGCGGTCGTCATCGGCAAGGCACTGCTGGGCAAGCGCAAGAACTTTGCCCTGCGGCTGCTGACCACCGCACTGGGCGCCGTGGCCTACTACTTCATTCTGGCCATCGTCATCTGGGCGGGGCTTTCCACCACCGACCTCAAGCTGTTCTCGGCTGTGGTGGTGACGATATTCCTGGCTCTCCCCTACCTGCGTAAAAAGTGGACTGCCCATCATCACGCCAAAGGAGGTTCCGCCGTATGCTGAAGCTGGAAAATATCCGCAAGGTCTTTCACCCCGGGACCGTCAACCAGAAAATTGCGCTGGACGGGCTTTCCCTCACCCTGAATGACGGCGATTTCGTCACCGTCATCGGCGGCAACGGGGCGGGCAAATCCACCCTGCTGAATACCATCGCCGGGACCTTCCCGGTGGATCAGGGCAGCATTTCCATCGACGGGGAGGATATTACCCATCTTTCGGAGGAAAAGCGGGCACGGTTTCTCGGCCGTGTTTTTCAGGACCCGATGATGGGTACCGCCGCCGATATGTGGATCGAAGAAAATATGGCGCTGGCCGCCCGCCGCGGCGAACGCCGGGGACTCAAGTGGGCCATCTCCCCCACCGACCGTGAGACCTTCCGCCGGCTTCTCTCGGAGCTGGACCTGGGGCTGGAGGATCGGCTTTCCTCCAAGGTCGGGCTGCTTTCCGGCGGGCAGCGGCAGGCGCTTACCCTGCTGATGGCCGTCATGAAAAAGCCGAAGGTGCTGCTGCTGGATGAGCACACCGCCGCCCTGGACCCCAAAACCGCTGCCAAGGTGCTGGAGCTTTCCGACCGCTTTATTGAGGAGGGAAAGCTGACCACGCTGATGGTCACCCACAATATGAAGGACGCCATCGCCCACGGCAACCGGCTGATTATGATGAATGCCGGCAAGATCGTTCTGGATATCAGCGGCGAGGAGAAAAAGCGCCTGACGGTAGACGACCTGCTGCACGCCTTTACCCTTTCCACCGCCGAGGAATTTGCCAACGACCGTATCCTGCTTTCCTGATTTCCTCTTTTTATCCATATTTTTCTCCAAAAGCTCCCCTGTGTGGTTCGCCATGCGGGGGTGCTTTTTTGGATAAAAACACACCTCCACGGGCGGAGGTGTGTTTTACGGCGGTTATTTTGCGTAGATCATCCCGATGAGGCCGTTGAGCCAGCGGGCAGGGAGGATTTTGGTGAGGAACACCGCACAGCGGTAATTGAAGCCGATGGTGCGCAGCGGCTTGTGACCAGCCGAAAGCGCCACCTTTGCGATGAATTCACCGGCCTTTGCGGGGTCCATGCCGGTCTGCTCGTCCTTTTCCATGCCGGCTACGCTGCGGCTGATGCGCCCCCCGTAGACCTCATCGCCGACGATGCTTTTTTGCCTGGCTGCGGTAAAGCCGGTTTTGATATCCCCCGGCATGACGGCCGTCACGGTGATGCCAAAGGGCTTTACCTCATTGGAAAGCGCCATGGTGTAGCTGTTCACCGCCGCCTTTCCGGCAGAATAGTAGGTCTGGAACGGGATGGGCACCGGCGCTGCCACCGAGCTTAAATTGATGATACGGCCGCCGCCCTGCTGCCGCATGATGGGCAGAACCGCACGGTTCATCCGCACCATGCCGAAAAAATTGACATCGAACAGGCGCCGGGCGTCCTCGGTCTCGGTGAATTCCACCGCCCCGGAGATGCCGAACCCGGCATTATTGATGAGGATATCGATGCGGCCGTTTTCGGCCATGACCTGCGCCACCGCAGCCTTTACCTGCTCCTCATCGGTGATATCGCACTTCAAATGGGTGATGCCGGGGACCTCGCTGTCCCGGCGGCTCAATTCGTAGACCTTGCAGCCCTTTTCCCGCAGGGCGGCGGCCGTGCAAAGCCCGATGCCGCTGCTGCCCCCGGTGATCATTACTATCTTGCTCATATCACTTTTCCCCCAATACGCTGCCGATGATTCCCACCGCCTCATCGATCAGCGGCTCGGTCAGGGTGGCCATGTAGCTCGTCCGCAGCAGACACTCGGCAGGGGGTGTGGCGGGCGGCAGCACCGGATTGACATAGACGCCGGCGTCATACAGCTTTCTGGCGGCGGTCAGGGTGTTTTCCACGGTATAGGTGTAAAGCGGGATGATGGGCGTGGTGGATTCGATGATCTTCACCCTTTCACGGCGCAGGCCGTCTCTGGCATAGGCCGAAAGAGAACGCAGGCGGTCCACCAGCTCCGGGTGCTTTTCGAGATAGCGCAGCGCCGCCAACGCCGTAGCGCAGGAGGCCGGGGTGATGGAGGCCGAGAAGATGAACGGCCGGGAATTGTGCCGCACATACTCCGCTACCTCATTGCAGGAGGCCATGTAGCCGCCCAGGCTGGCCAGGGATTTGCTGAAGGTGCCCATGTAGATATCCACCTCGTCCTCCAGGCCGAAGTGGCTGGCGGTACCGCGGCCGCCCTCGCCCAGTACGCCCAGCCCGTGGGCGTCATCCACCATGACCCGCGCGCCGTACTGCTTGGCAAGCCGCACGATCTCCGGGAGCTTGGCGATATCGCCGCCCATGCTGAATACACCGTCGGTGACGATGAGGCAGCCCGCCGTTTCCGGCACCTTTTGCAGCTGGCGCTCCAGGTCCGCCATATCGGCGTGGTCGAAGCGCAGCATTTTGCCGTAGCTTAATTTGCAGCCATCGTAGATGCTGGCGTGGTTTTCCTTATCGCAGATGACATAATCCCCGCGCCCCACAATGGCGCTGATGATGCCCAGATTGGACTGGAAGCCGGTGGAGAAGCAGACCACCGCCTCCTTGCGCAGAAAGCGTGCTAATTCGTCCTCCAGCTCCAGGTGCATCTCCAGGGTGCCATTGAGGAAGCGGGAGCCGGAGCAGCCGGTGCCGTACTGCTCAAAGGCCCTGATGCCCGCTTCGACGACCTCGGGGCAGGTGGTGAGCCCCAGATAGTTATTGGAGCCCAGCATAATGCGGCGCTTGCCCTCCATGATGACCTCCGGGGCCTGACGGCTCTCCAGCGCATGGAAGTAGGGGTATAGGCCGTTTTCCTTCAGTTCGCTTGCCAGTGACGGCTTAAAGCATTTTTCAAACAGATCCATCATTCAGTCGGTTCCTCCTCTTGATCCAGTGCCGTGAGGAAGGCATCCAGCACGGCGGCGGTGGTTTCCAGCTCCTGCCGGGTAAATCGCCGGGTCAGCTCCCCCATCAGCGCCTCAACGCGGCCGGGGGCGTCCAGCGTTTTTTTGCGGTATTCCGCCCCCACCCGCAGCCGGCATTCCCGGCGGTCCCGCGGAGAGATGACCTTTTCCACCACGCCCTTTTGCGCAAGCTCATTCACCCGGTAGCTGGCGCTGGGCTGTGAAATGCCCATTTCCCCGGCGAACTGGGTCAGCGTGGGCTGCTCCAGCAGGTAGATGATATCGGCGGCAAAGGTATCGGCGGCGGAGAGCTGCCCCGTGCGGCGCAGCAGGCGGCGGTAGATCACCAGACGCATCCGGCGGTACAGCTGTATAAAGCGGTGTATCGGTTCCATGGGGGCTTCCTTTCCTAAAAAATAAAATATTTTATATAAATATTTCTATATGATTGTACCGTAAAATCCCGAAAAGGTCAAGAGGGGCGGCGGGAAAAAGAAAAAGCCCCCGCTGGAGCTTTTCCGGTATGGCGGTTTATTCGGCGCAGACGGTCTCCAGCAGCGCACGGGCGGCGGCTTTGGTGTAGTAGCGGGGCACCGGGTAGGTGCCGTGGCACTCGGCAAAGGCCTCCCCGATGACAGCGTCGATCTCCCCGCGGGGGAACTGCGCCAGCCGGGCGGGCACGCCGCCTTGCTCATTCATGGCGGTGATGTGGCGGACAAACGCCTGCGCACGGGCGGTTTCATCGGGGTCGGTGCTAATGCCGCAGACTGTGGACATTTTAGCCAGACGGGGGGTGCAGACCGGCAGGTAGTACGCCATCACATGGGGCAGCAGGACGGCATTGGCCAGGCCGTGCGCCACGCCGTACCGCCCGCCGATGCTGTGGGCGAAGGCATGGACATAGCCGACGTAGGTTCTGGTAAAGGCCATGCCCGCAAGGAAGGACGCCACCAACAGCTCCTCCCGCTTTTTCACGTTTTTGGGGTCCTGCAGCACCGCAGGCAGCGCCTCGCAGATCATTTTAGCGGCCATTTCGGCGTAGCGGTCGGTTTCCGGGGTGGCGTATTCCGAGACATAGGCCTCCAACGCATGGGTCAGGGCGTCCATTGCGGTGTGGACGGTATTGCCCTGCGGCAGGCCGAGGGTCAGGTCGGGATCGAGGATGGCGGCAAACGGGACGATCTTCGGGTCGAGGATCTGGCGCTTGCGGTGGGTCTTGGTCTCGCTGATGACGGCGGCGATGGTGGTCTCGCTGCCGGTACCGGCGGTGGTGGGCACGGCGATGAGCAGCAGGGGCTGCTTTTTTACCTTCAGGATGCCGACCAGCTTTTCGGCGGGCTTGTGGTTGGTGATGGCGGCGGCCGCGGCCTTGGCGGCATCCAGCACCGAACCGCCGCCTACGGCCAGGATGGCATCGCAGCCGGCGGCACAACGGGCCGATTCCGCGACGATCCCGAAGGTGGGGTCGGGGCTGACGCGGTCAAAGACGACGGGATCTATCCCCTTTTCCCGCAGCTCGGTGAGGGTTTCATCCAACTGGCCGCGGCGCATCATGCCGGGGGTGGTCATCACCAGCACGCGGCGGCTGCCGGTTTGGGAGAGGAGGTCGGCGGCGGTGTGCAGGCGGCCCGACCCGATATAGGTGAGGGGGGTGGGCTTTTTGACGGCCATGACGACCGGCCGGCGCAGGGCGATACTGATACGGGAAAAGATGGGCATGGGGTGGTCTCCTTTCGGGGTGGGGATTGGATGGGGCGCCCGGCGGGCGGCCCCGGCGCAGCCGGGGCTGGGGGCGGCCGCAGGCCGCCCCCTACGCCGCCGCAGGCGGTGGCCCGCCGGGCGGACCGGGGGGGTTGTGCGGGGTTGGGTTGGGGAGGACTGGCGGGGGGCAGGGGCCCGCAGGGCCGGCGGCGAAGCCGCCGAGGGCGGGGCGGAGCCCCGCCCGGCCCGCCCCGGAGGGGCGGGCCGCCCTGCGGGCCGTATCCCGCCCCCTGCACAAGGGATAACATACAAATAGCCGGCCTGCCGAAAGCATCGGCAAGCCGGTAGCCCTGCGGTCAAGAGCCGCTGTGGGCATCCAGTTCTATTTTTTCGGTCGGGGGTTCCTCGAGCAGCTCGTCATCCTCATCCCACAGGCTGCTGTCGTTTTTCTTGGCGGGGGCAAGGGCGGGGCCCGGTTCGGCGGTCTCGCCCTCGGTGGCGTCCCCGGTGGCAGGGTCTTCGGCGGGGGCGGTGCTGCTTAACTGCGGCAGGGCCGAAAGGATGCACACCGGTTCGCCGTTTTCATCCACCTCGATCCCGAGGATTTCCCGGCCTGCGGGGGACTGGTACAGCAGCTCAATGACATCCTCCATCGGGCGGAACAGGTAGACGGCCTGCCCGAATTCATCCCCCTGCAGGAACAGCAGGCGGTCGGCATCCAGCCAGCGGGCGTCCCGGACGCAGCCGGAACGGTCCTGCTTCGAGAGCAGCCGAACCGAGGTGAGGTCGGGGGCCAGATAGACGATATCCCCGGCACAGCTGCTGAAATAGGCAATCCCGCCCTCCTCATCACGCACCACGCGGTCGGGAATGAAGTCCACACCGTCCCGCTGCATCAGCTCCCGGAACTGGGTCTCATTCAGCAGGGGGTAAAACAGCGCATAGCCGGCCTCCTCCTGCGAATTCATGGTCAGCAGGTCGGGGGACTGCTCCGGCGGGGTGGTTTTGCAGCCGGGGTCGGCTGTATACTGGTCGGGCTGCTTTTCCACCACGGTAAGGGCGGGGCCGTTGGCGGCAAACAGTCTTTCATCCCCGGCGGGTTCCGGGGCGGAGCTGCCGCAGGCGGCAAGCGTCAGCAGGGCTATGCCCATCACCAGTATGGCGCCGAATATGCGTTTCATGGGGCATCGCCCTCCTTTCGCTGTAATCTACCATCATTATAGCGGGGAAAATGTGAACAAATCTACCATGTTTCTTGGTTTTTTTGCGAATAGCGGGCAGGCCGGCCGTTTTCGGGGGTGCATCCGCATAAAATAAGACGCCGCTTGCCTCTGCAAACAGCGCCCTTCTTGGGGAGTGATCGTCTGTTACTGCAGGATGTAAACCAGCAGGGTGATCACAACGAAAATGATAGCCAAAATCTTGGTCAGCTTGGAGAGCTTGGCATTGGCGGAACGGTCGTTGCTATCGGTGAGGAACGCGCTGACGCCGGCCAGAGCGGTGATGCCGTCGCCCTTGCCCTCCTGCAGGGATACCACAACGATAATAAGAATGCTGACAACGATCATGGCGATCGCACCGATAATAGCGAGAGTGGTCATCTTTTTACCTCCATAATTGCGCCCTGTCCGGTACAGGGCATCATTCGACTACAAAATGATACCACAAACCGACCGAAGATGCAAGCCCTTTTTGGGCAAAAAAAGACCCGGAAGAGAAAAAGCGCATGGCGTTTCATCCCGACCGGGCGTGAGAACTGCCCGGCCTGTGCAAACGCCCTCCGGGAAACTCTCGGCGGTAGTATGGGCGGCCGGGGCGGGGTTTATGCAGGGGGCGGAGAATGTGCAGGGGGCGGTTTTGTGGGGAGCCCCGCAGGGGCGCCGCCGCAGGCGGCGGGCGGGCGCAGCCCGCCGGAGCCCGCGCAGCGGGCCCCCTGCGGGGCGTGGGTGCGGGGGCTTTATGGTGGGACCGGATGGTGCGGGGGAATGCTTGGGCGAGGGCGGGGCGGGTGCGGGGGTGCGGGTCGGGGCCCCGCAGGGGCCCGCCCGCAGGGCGGGCCGAGGCCGGGCGAAGCCCGGCCGCCGGCGCCGCAGGCGCCGGACTGCGGGGCCCACCCGGCCTCGGCAGAAAGGAGAATGGTTATAGCTGAAGTTGTTCGCCGACCTCCAGGTCACGGACGATGCCGCCGGTGGCCGGCAGGTTTTTGGTGCGCAGACGGTGGTCATTGGGGACCATGCCCGGCACATAGGGAACCACTTCCACCACACGGGCGCCCTTCTTGGAAAGGGTCATGACCTGCACGCCCTGCGTATCCCGGGCGGCCTTGGAAAGGATCATGGCGGTATTGAAGATGAGCATACGGGAGGTCGAGGAGCGCAGCAGCAGCTCGGTATCCTGCGGCAGGTAGGCGGCATATACCAGCGGGGATTTGGTACTGAACGCCCCGGTGAGCTTTTTGCGGCGGGTCTTGGTTTCGTAGCTGGCCATATCCACCTTGGCGGCCTTGCCGTTTTCAAAGACGAACAGCATATAGCCCTCGTACCGGGTGAACAGCGCCATATAGACCGGCAGCTCACCGTTATCCATCCCCAGCTTGCTGGCGACAAAATCGCCCATGACGCTGGCCTTGGTATCGTCGAATTCCGCTACGCGGGATTTATACACCTGCCCCAGGTTGGTGAAGAACATCAATTCGGCGGCATTGGTGGTTTCCAGCTCCCGGATAATGGCGTCGCCCTCCTTGAGCTTCTGTTCCCCACTCATTCGCAGGGACTGGGGGGTGATCTTTTTGAAGTAGCCCTCACGGGTGAAGAATACGTGGACGGGATAATCCGGCACTTCCTCCTCCGGTTCCTCCTCGGGCTGCTCCACCTCGTACAGTACCTCGGTCTTGCGGGGGGCGCCGTATTCCTTGGCGATCTGCCGCAGCTGGTTGACGATGATGGTATCCACTCGGCGGGGGCTGTTGAGGATGTCCTCCATCTCGGCGATCTCCGAGATCAGGGTTTGGATCTCCTCGGTGCGTTTGATGATGTATTCCCGGTTGAGGTGGCGCAGCTTGATCTCGGCGACAAATTCGGCCTGTATCTCATCGATGCCGAACCCGATCATCAAATTGGGGACGACCTCGGCTTCCTCCTCGGTCTCCCGGACGATACGAACGGCCTTATCGATATCCAGCAGGATCTTTTTAAGGCCCTGCAGCAGGTGCAGCTTGTCCTTTTTGCGCTGGAGGTCATAGTAGATGCCACGGCGGACACATTCCCGGCGGAACGCCGTCCATTCCTCCAGCAGTTCCCGGATGCCGAGGACGCGGGGCGACCCGGCAATGAGGACATTGAAATTGCAGCTGAAGCTGTCCTCCAGCGGGGTGAGGCGGTAGAGCTTCTGCATCAGCTTATCGGGGTCGGTGCCGCGCTTGCAGTCGATGGTGAGCTTGAGGCCGCCGAGGTCGGTTTCATCCCGCATATCGCTGATTTCGCGGATCTTTCCGAGTTTAATAAGATCGACGATCTTATCCATAATGGCTTCCACCGTGGCGGTGGGCGGGATCTGGGTGATCTCGATGCAATGGTTGGTTTTATCGTAATTGTAGCGGCTGCGGACGCGGATGCTGCCCCGGCCGGTGGAGTAGACCTTATCCAGCTCGGCCTTATCATACAGCAGGATGCCGCCGCCGGGGAAATCGGGGGCGATGAGGGTATCGGCGATATTGTGGGCGGGGTCCCGGATGAGGGCGGCCGCCGTTTCGCAGACCTCGGCGAGATTGAAGGAGCAGATATTGCTGGCCATACCGACGGCGATGCCGGTATTGTTATTCACCAGCACCGTGGGGAAGGTGACGGGCAGCAGGGTCGGCTCCTTCATGGAGTTATCGTAGTTATCCACGAAGTCGACGGTATCCTTATCGATATCGGCGAAGAGCTGGGTGCAGATTTTTTCCAGCTTGGCCTCGGTATAGCGGGGGGCGGCGTAGGCCATATCACGGGAATAGGCCTTGCCGAAGTTACCCTTGCTATCCACGTAGGGCACCAAAAGCGACTCGTTGCCACGCGCCAGACGCACCATTGTTTCGTAGATGGCGGCGTCGCCGTGGGGGTTCAGCCGCATGGTGCGGCCCACGATATTGGCGGATTTGACCCGGCTGCCGGATAGGAGTCCCTCTTTATACATTGTGTATAGCAGCTTGCGGTGGGCGGGCTTAAAGCCATCGATCTCCGGGATGGCGCGGGAGACGATGACGCTCATGGCGTAGGGCATATAGTTTTCCCGCAGGGTAGCGGTTATGGGCTGTTCAACGACCTGCCCGGCGCCTTCGATATGGCCGCCCTTTACGGCACGGCGATCAATTTGCGGTTCTTTTTTCTTTTTGGGTGGCAAGGTGCTTCCTCCCTTTTCGGTCAATTTATACGGACTGTATTATGTGCGGCTTGCGGGGGCGGTGGTGGGAAAATCGGATGGGGGCAAGGAAAGGGGCCGCCGGCAGGCTCTTGTCCGATGAAATCGGACTGATGCCTGGCAAGGGACCTTGACGCAGCCGACGCCGATTTGCGCGCCGCCGCCCCATATCATGCAGGGGGCGGGGGTGGTGGGGGTGCAGAGGGCGGGCCTGCGGAAAAAGGGGCGCCCGCAGGGCGTTTCGGCGAAGCCGAAACCGGCGGCCGGAGGCCGCCGAGCCCACCAGAGGTGGGCTGCCCTGCGGGTGCCCATCCCAGATCCTGCAGGGGGCGGCGGATCACGATATATCCGCCAGCTCCAGGTACATGCTGCCGTTTTCGGCGATGTAGTCCTTGCGGCCCTGCAAATTATCGCCCAACAGCAGGTCAAACATTTTTGCGGTCTCTGTAACGTCATCGGGGGTGACACGGATGAGCCGCCGGGTTTCGGGGTTCATGGTGGTCAGCCACATCATTTCGGCTTCGTTTTCACCCAGGCCCTTGCTGCGCTGCAGGGTGTATTTGGTCTTGGCGGCGTCTAGGTCACGGCAGATCTTCACCTTTTCGGCATCGCTATACGCAAAATAGGTATCGCTCTTGGCGGTGATCTCGTAAAGGGGGGACTCCGCGATATAGACATAGCCCTCATTGATGAGGGTGGGGGTCAGGCGGTACAGCATGGTCAGGATCAGGGTGCGGATCTGGAAGCCATCCACATCAGCATCGGTGCAGATAATGATTTTGTTCCAGCGCAGGTTTTCCAACGAGAAGGAATTGAGCTCCTTATTGGTCTTGGCGGAGACCTCCACGCCGCAGCCCAGCACCTTCAAAACGTCGGTGATGATGTCGCTTTTGAAGATGCGGACATAGTCAGCCTTGAGGCAGTTGAGGATTTTGCCCCGCACCGGCATAATGGCCTGATATTCACTGTCACGCCCCATTTTGCAGCTGCCCAGTGCCGAGTCACCCTCCACGATGTAGATTTCCCGGCGGGAGGTATCCCGGCTGCGGCAGTCCACAAATTTTTCCACGCGGTTGGCAAGGTCGATGCTGCCCGCCAGCTTTTTCTTGAGATTGAGGCGGGTCTTTTCGGCATTTTCCCGACTGCGCTTATTGATGAGCACCTGCTCCCCGATTTTGGCGGCGTCGTCGGGATTTTCGATGAAATAGACCTCCAGCTGGTGCTTGAGGAAGTCGGTCATGCACTCGTAGACAAACTGGTTGGTGATGGATTTTTTGGTCTGATTTTCGTAGGAGGTCTGGGTGGAAAAGCTGGAGGACACCAGAACCAGGCAGTCCTGCACATCCTGGAAGCTGATTTTGCTTTCGTTTTTAAGATACTTATTGTTGTTTTTGAGCCATGCATCGATTTGGTTGACCATGGCGACCTTGACGGCACGCTCCGGGGAGCCGCCGTGCTCCAAAAAGCTGGAGTTGTGGTAGTATTCGGTGAGGTTGACCCGGTTGGAGAAGCAGAACGCCACGCCCAGCTTGACCCGGTAATCGTCCTTATCGGCACGGTCCCGGCCGGTGCGTTCGGCCGTCCAGTACTGCACGGGGGTGAGGGTGTTCTCCCCTGCCAGCTCCTCGCAGTAATCCCGGATGCCGTTTTCATAGAAGAAGGTCTGCTCGGCGAAGGATTTGCCCTGCTGGTCCCGCAGCAGGAATTCCACGCCGGGATTGACCACCGCCTGCCGCCGGAGGACATCGGTGTAGTAGTCCAGCGGGATGGCGATGTCGGTGAACACCTCAAGGTCGGGCTTCCAGCGGATGCGGGTGCCGGTTTGCCGGCCGGTGTAGGGCTCGGCCTTCAGCCCGCCGATGTTTTCCCCTTTTTCAAAATGGAGGGTGTAGCGTTTGCCGTCCCGCAGCACCTCAACATCCATATATTCCGAGGAATACTGGGTGGCGCAGGAGCCGAGGCCGTTTAAGCCCAATGCGTATTCGTAGTTGCCGTCGCCGGTGCCGTCATATTTGCCGCCGGCGTACAGCTCGCAAAAGACCAGCTCCCAGTTGTAGCGCTGCTCCTTGGGGTTATAGTCCACCGGGCAGCCGCGGCCGAAATCCTGCACCTCCACGCTGCCGTCGGCGTAGCGGGTGGTGATGATTTTTTTGCCGTAGCCCTGCCGGGCTTCATCGATGGCATTGGAGAGGATTTCGAACACCGAATGCTCGCAGCCCTCCAGACCGTCCGAGCCGAAGATGACGCCGGGGCGTTTTCTGACGCGGTCGGCGCCCTTCAGGGTGGAAATACTTTCGTTGCCGTATTCCTTTTTTGCTTTTGGTGCCATGGCAGTTCCCCCATATCTCGTAGTTTACCAAGTATATTGTACCAATATTTTGGGTTGCGGTCAAGCGGTGCGAACATTTTTTCTTTTTGGAGGGCGGGGCGGGCGCTTTGGGGCGGGTGCGGGGAGAGGGCGGCCGGAGGCCGCCGCAGGGCCGCAGGCTTGCGGGGAGGGAGAGCCGCCCGCAGGGCGCCCCGCCCCCCGCAGGGGGCGGGGCCGGCGGGGCGGAGCCCCGCCGACGGCGGCCGGAGGCCGCCGGCCCTGCGGGCGGTGGGCTTGCGGCTTGCAGGGGGTAAAACAGCAGCGCCCCCGGCAGAAAACTGGGTTCTGTCGGGGGCGGGTGTGATGAAATTACAGGTCTGCGGGGCCGTCGTCGTCCTTGCTGTCGTCAGCGGGGGGCAGGTCCTCTGGGGTGCGGATGTCCAACGGCTCCACCGAGAAGCCCTGCTGGGCCTTTTTCTCCTCGGCGGCCTTCTTTTGGGCCTCCTGCTGCAGCCGGGCGTACTCGGCCTTTTCGCGGGCGGTTTGCAGCTCCTTTTCGGCACGCTCGGCGGCCTCGCCGAAGCTGGTCACTCCGCTCATGACCTCGGCGAACAGGTCGCCGTCGATCTTCTCGTACTTCATAAGGAATTCGGCCAGTGCATGGAGCTGATCCATGTGCTCCTGCAGCAGGTTGACGGCAAAATTGTAGCCCTCATCGATAAAGCGGCGCGCCTCCTCATCGATCTGTGCGGCGACTTCCTCGGAGTAATCCCGGCCATGGCCCAGATCGCGGCCGAGGAATACCTCCTCCTGGTCGGAGCCGTAGATCATGGGGCCGAGCTTTTCGCTGAAGCCAAAGCGGCAGACCATGGCACGGGCAATCTTGGTGGCACGTTCAATGTCATTGGAGGCACCGGTGGAGATATCCTCCAGCACCAGCTGTTCGGCAACACGGCCGCCCAGCAGCACGGCGATCTCCTCCTCCATCCACTTCTTGGTCTGGTAGCTGACGTCCTTTTCCGGGAGGGCAAGGGTGAAGCCACCCGCCCAGCCGCGGGGAACGATGGAAACCTGATGGACCTTATCCTGGTCCGGGCAGTAGTAGGTGACGATGGCATGGCCGGACTCGTGGTAGGCGGTAAGGCGACGTTCCTTTTCGGTGATGACATGGCTGCGCTTTTCGGGGCCGACGGCGACCTTGAGGGTCGCTTCCTGAATGTCCTCCATGGTGATGGCCTTGCGGTTCTTGCGCGCTGCCAGCAGCGCTGCCTCATTGGTGAGGTTTTCGAGATCGGCGCCGGTAAAGCCGCCGGTAAAGCGGGCGATCACGGCAAGATCGACATCTGGACCGATGGGCTTATTGCGGGTATGCACCCGCAGAATGGCCTCGCGGCCCTTGACATCGGGATAATTGACGGTGATATGACGATCAAAGCGGCCGGGGCGCAGCAGCGCCGGGTCAAGGATATCCTTGCGGTTGGTGGCCGCCATGACGATAACGCCGAGATTGGGAGCAAAGCCGTCCATTTCCACCAGCAGCTGGTTAAGGGTCTGCTCACGCTCATCGTGGCCGCCGCCCAGACCGGAGCCGCGGTGACGACCTACGGCATCGATCTCATCGATGAACACGATGCTGGGTGCGCTCTTTTTGGCCTGCTCGAACAGGTCACGGACACGGGAGGCGCCCACACCGACAAACATTTCGACGAAGTCGGAGCCGGAGATGGAGAAGAAGGGTACGCCCGCTTCCCCCGCAACGGCCTTGGCCAGCAGTGTTTTACCGGTTCCGGGAGGGCCCATGAGCAGAACACCCTTGGGAATCCGGGCGCCCAGCGCATTGAATTTACCGGGGTCCTTGAGGAACTGCACGATCTCCTCCAGCTCCTCCTTTTCCTCATCGGCGCCCGCCACATCCGCAAAGGTAACACGGTTATGGGGGTCCTGCTGCTTGGGCTTGAGCTTGGCGAAGGCCATGGGGTTGCTGCCCCCGCCGGAGCGCTTCATGAGGAAATACCAGAACGCGCCCATCAACAGCACGGTAAACAGCAGCGGCAGCATATCCACCCACCACGGGATGGGCTCGGCGGCATCGTAGTACTGCTTGATGGGGGCATCGGGATGCTCGGCATTATACTGCTCCACCAGCTCGTGGGTATCCTGCAGGAACAGGCTCAAATTGGGGACAGTATAGGTGACGGTGGACTTCTTTTCATCATTGAGCTTCATGGTCAGCTCGCCGGTGCCGAAATCCAGCTCGTATTCCGTGACCTGCCGGTTGCGGAAATAATCGACGATGGTGCGGTATTCCACCTTGGGCTGGGCGCTGTTCATGCTGAACAGCCGTACCGCCATGTAGAAGAACAGTGCAATGAGCACCAGCGGGGCGATCCAGTTTCTCTTTTTGGGTGACAATGACTTCACTCCTGTCTTGCGTTAGTTTGATTATTCGTGGGAATAGACGCTGGGGGAAAGCACGCCGATGTAGGGCAGGTTGCGGTATTCCTCGGCGTAATCCAGGCCGTAGCCCACTACAAAGGCATCGGGGATGGTGTAGCCGACATAGTCGGCGTAGATCTCCTGCTCACGGCGGGCGGGCTTATCCAGCAGCACGCACACCTTGAGGGAGGCGGGGTTGCGCTCCTTGAGCATCGCGGTAAGCTGATGCAGGGTGTTGCCGGTATCAAGGATGTCCTCCACGATGAGGACATTGCGCCCGGCGATATCGGAATTGAGATCCTTGGCGACGTGGATATTGCCGCTGGAGGTGGTGCCGCACCCATAGCTGGAAACGGACATGAAATCGATGTTGATCTGACGGTCGATCTGCCGCATGAGGTCGGTGACGAAAACGATGGCGCCGTTAAGGATTCCGACGATCAGAAGATCCTTGCCCTCGTAATCCTTGGTGATCTGCTCGCCCAGACGCTTGCAGGCGCCGTTCAGCTCGACCTCATTAAACATTACCTTACAGATGTCCTTGTCCATTCTCATGGTGTTTTTTCCTCCTGGCACTCAATTATCACGTATTGTTTGGTGTTTTCGGTCACGGCGGCACGGGAACTGCTGCCAATCCCCTCTGCCCACAGGACGCCCTGCTCATCGGCCAGCACCATAAGGGCGGGACGCAGCAGCGCCGGAATGCCGGCGGCGGCCCACGCTTCCCCCAGGGAAAGCTGCTTTTTGCCGATGATGAAGGTATCACCGGGGCGACGGGTGCGCATGAACGAATACCCTTTTATTCTATCACAATCTATGGCATCTTTTAAGAGGGAAATGTTAAATTTTTCGGACGTATTCGCAACTATTTTGTTGCAAAGCGTCAGTTTCAGGCTTTTTTGCGGGGAAAAGGGCAGAATGACGGGGGTTTCCTCCTGCGGGAGGGGGACGGGAACCGGCGGGATGCCGCCCGGCGGGGCGTAGATCACTGCGGCGAGATCCCCCTGCGCAACGAAGAACCAGCTGCGTGCGGCAAGGTCCAGCTTGCCGCCGGTGCGGAGGGTCTCGGTCATGCGCTCTACGGCGGCGGCGGAAACGGGCAGGCGGTTCTGCTCCAGCAGGCGCAGCAGCAGCCGGTCGCAGACCGGCTCCGGCAGGGCCGAAAGGCCCTGCCGGGACAGGCCGCCGCAGGCGGCGTGGAGCTGCTGCGCCGATTGGGCGGCGAGGCAGTCGGTGAGAGCCTGCTGGGCGGCCAGCCGCGGGAGCATACGGGCCATGGCGCCGGGGAAATTCGGGTTCAGCGCACAAAGGCGGGGCAAAATATCGTGGCGGATGCGGTTGCGGGTGTAGTCGTCGGTGAGATTGGTGCTGTCGGTGCAGTAGGGTTGCCCCAAGGTGCCCAGGTAGTCCTCGACCTCGGCACGGGTGCAGTCCAGCAGGGGGCGGACGATATTGCCGCGGATGCGGGGGATGCCGCAAAGGCCCCGCAGTCCGGTGCCCCGCACCAGGTTCATCAGCACCGTTTCGATGGAGTCATCAAGGGTGTGGGCGGTGGCGATGCGTCCCCCCTCCCCTGCCGTTTGGGCAAAAAAGGCGTAGCGGGCCGTCCGGCCGGCCTCCTCCACCGAGATATGATCCCGCAGCGCAAGGGCGGCGGCATCGATGCGGGAAACGGCACAGGGCAGCCCCAGCTGCTCCGCCAGTGCCCGCACAAAGCATTCATCCCGGTCAGCCTCCGCGCCGCGCAGCCCGTGGTGGATATGGCAGACGACCAGATCCCAGCCGAACTGCGGCCGCAGAGCCGCCAGAAAGCGCAAAAGAGCGACAGAATCCGCGCCGCCGGAAACCCCGACAGCGATCCTGTCGCCCTGTGAAAACAGGGAATATTGCCGCAGGGCGCAAAGCGCCTTTTGCTCCAGTACGGTACTCATTCGCGGCTGCGATCCACGCTGAAGAACCGGGTATAGCGGCCATCCCACCGCAGATCGATCTTGCCGGTTTCGCCGTGGCGGTTTTTGGCCACGATGCATTCGGTCTCGGACTGATCCTCCCGTTCCTTTTCGTAGTAGGCCTCCCGATACAGGAACAGGACAATATCGGCGTCCTGCTCGATGGAGCCGGACTCACGCAGGTCGGACAGCATGGGGCGGTGGTCGCTGCGGCTATCCGGGCCGCGGGAAAGCTGCGAAAGGGTGATGACCGGAACATTCAGCTCCTTCGCCATGATCTTCAGGCTGCGGGTGATCTCGGAGACCTCCTGCACACGGTTTTCGCTGCGGCGGCTGCTGCTCATCAGCTGCAGATAGTCGATGACGACAAGGCCGAGATCCCGTACACGGCGCAGCTTTGCCTTCATTTCCGCCACGGTGATGCCGGCGGTATCATCCATGTAGAGGGAGGAAGCGCCGAAGATGGGAGAAAGATCGGCGACCTTGCCCCAGTCCTCGGTGGAAAGCTCGCCGGTGAGGAGCTTGCGGCTGTCGATGCCGCCCTCCGCAGCGAACAGGCGGTTCATCAGCTGCTCCCGGCTCATTTCCAAGGAAAATACGGCGACGGTCTTTTTGCCCCGCAGCGCCACATTGGCGGCGATATTGAGGGCGAAGGCCGTTTTACCCATGCCGGGGCGGGCGGCCACCAGAATGAGGTCGGATTTATTGAGACCGGTGATGGTGCGGTCCAGGTCGCTGTAACCGGTGGAGATGCCGAGGTAATCGGCGCGGTTTTCGCCGGAAAGGCGCTGCAGATGGTCAAAGGTTTCCAGCACCACCCGGGAAACGGGCACAAGGCTATCATTATTGTGGCCGTTGCGGATATCGTAGATCTTCTGCTCGGCGTAGTCCAGGAGGCCGTCCGATTCGGCGGTGGGGGCTTCGGCCTGCTCGATGATATCCCGCGAGGTGGTGATGAGGGTGCGCAGGTGGTATTTTTCCCGCAGGATGTTGGTGTATGCCTCCAGATTGTGCACCGAGGGGACGATTTGCGCCAGCTGCGCCAGGTAGGTTTTGGTCTCCTCCGGGGTGGAGAAGATCTCCTCCCGCACGGCGGCTTCCATCACGGTGACGATATCGATGGGCTCGCCGAGGGTGAATTTGGCCGAGATCACCTCGAAGATGAGGCGGTGCTGCTCACGGTAGAAGTACTCCGGGCGCACCAAGCGCACCAGATCCGGCACGCAGCCGGAATCCAGCAGGGCAGCACCCAGTACCGACTGCTCCGCTTCCAGGCTGAAGGGCAGGCGGCTCTCGGTGGTCATGTAATCGGCGGGCATGGGAGGTCACTCCTTTTTGTGTGGGGTGGGGATGGTGCAGGGGGCGGGTGGGCACGCGGGGCGCAGCCCGCCCGCCGCAGGCGGGCCCGCGAGCGAAGCTCGCGGCTTTCGGCGGAGCCGAAAGGGGCTGCGCCCCGGTTCCCGGCTGCTGCAGAAATGACGGGAAGATGCGTACGGCCGGCGGCTTATTCCTCGCCGACTATGACATACAGGCTGGCCGAAACACCGTTATAGATCTTGACCTCGACGGTGTAGGAGCCGAACGCCTTGATGTCCTCCTTGAGGACGATTTTACGCTTTTCAAGGGTGGTGCCCAGCTGCTTTTCGATGCCCTCGGCGATCTCCTTGGCGGTGACGGCGCCGAACAGCTTGCCGTTGGCGCCGGCCTTGGCGGTCAGCTTTACGGTTTTGCCGTCAATGGCGACCTTCTGCTCCTCGGCGGCCTTCTGCTCCTCGGCCAGACGGTAGGCCTTGGCGGCCTCGCGATTTTTCAGCTCGTTCATGGCGCCGGCATCGGCGGGAATGGCAAGGCCCCGTTTCAGAAGAAAATTGCGGGCGTAGCCGTCGGCTACCTCTACCAGCTCACCCTTTTTACCGCTGCCTTTTACATCCTGTTTCAGTACTACTTTCATGCTTCTTTACCTCCCTTGGGGTATTCTTCATAATACCGGTCGATGGCGACCAGCAGCTGCTGGCGGCAATCCTCCGGTGAGATGTCCTTGATTTGTGCGCCGGCCATGGTTTGATGACCGCCGCCGCCCATGCTCTCCAGAATGAGCTGGACATTGACGGCGCCCATGCTGCGGGCCGAGATATTGACGGTGCCGTCCTGCTCGTACAGGACGAAGGAGGCGTCCACCCCGCTGATGCCGAGAAGGTCATCGGCGGCCTGCGGCGCCACCACCCGGATATCATCGATATTGCCGGAGGTGCAGCTGATGGCGCAGGAACGGTAGACCTCTGCGGCGCCCACCAGACGGCTGCGCTCCTGATAGCTTTCCATACTGGAGGCAAACAGCTTGCGGACCGCTACGGTATCGGCGCCCATACGGCGCAGGAAGGCTGCGGCCTCGAAGGTGCGGACGCCGGTGCGCAGGATGAAGTTTTTGGTATCCAGCATGATACCGGCCAGCAGCGCCTCGGCCTCCGCCACGCTGATGCGGAGCTTGCCGCCCCGGAAATACTGCACCAGCTCGGCGACCATTTCACTGGCGGAGCTGGCAAAGGGCTCGTGGAAGAAGATGATGGCATTATCGATGTGCTCCACCATCTTGCGGTGGTGGTCGATGACGACGACATTGCGGCAGGCCGCGTAGACCTCCCGGCTTTCCAGGATGGAGGGGACGTGGGTATCCACCACCACCAGCAGGGTATTGCGGGTAACCGCATCCAGCGCCTGCGCCGGTGAGATAAAGGCGTTTTCATAGCGCTTTTCCTGCTGGAGCATATGGGTATAAAGCGGCTGCGCCAGACTCTTTTCGGTATCCAGCACGATGGCGCAGGGCTTGCCCAGCGTGGAAAGGCCGGCATACATGCCGATGGCGGCGCCAAGGCAGTCCAAGTCGGCGAAGCGGTGCCCCATGATGAGGATGTTATCGCAGGTGCCGGCCACCTCGGTGATGGCGTTGGCCATGATGCGCGCCCGCACCTTATTGCGTTTTTCCACGCCGCGGCCGGTACCGCCGAAGAATTCATACCCGTTTTTCTGGCGCAGGGCCACCTGGTCACCGCCGCGCCCCAGCGCCATATCCAAAGCCTGCCGGGAGACGGTTTCGCTTTCGTGCAGGTTGCCCGCCGTAGGGGAAACGCCGATGGACATGGTGGCGTTATTGCGGTCGCCGGTTTCCACCGCACGGATGGCATCCAGGATGGGGAACCGGTTTTCGATGACCTTTTTCATGTAGCGCTCCTCCACCACCGCAAGGTAGCGGTCACGCTCCAGCTTTTTTACAAGGCCGTGGTTTTCCTCGGCAAAGCTCTCGATGATATGCTCGATTTGACCCATGGTGCTGCTGCGCTCGTTTTCCTTGGCGTCGGTAAACAGCTCGGAGTAGTTATCGATGAGCATGGTGAGCACATAGGGGCGGGAGTCGAAGTATTCCTGCGTGTAGTGCTTGAGGTCGTTATCATCCACCAGAGAGATGATGGTAAGCGGCTCCTTGGTGGAGGCGGAGTGCATCAGAAAGACGGTGTAGTGCCGCCCGTTGATGACGATATCCCGGCCCTCGGCGCTGCTTTCGGCCCGCCAGTCCATTTCCGGCACCAGCTCCGCCATGTTGCGGCCGAACAGCTCCTGCCCGGGGAAAACGGCCTGCTTGGCGGGCGGGTTGCTCCACACGATCTCGCCGGTTTCCCGGACGATCAGGGAGGCCATGGGGAGATTGAGGACGGCATCGCTCATGATGTGCTCCAGCGAGTTTTGCAGCTCGGAGAAGCGGCGGCGGTTCTGCCGGGTGATGACGGACATCCAGACGATGCAGCCGATGGCCAGCAGCACCCATGCGCCGATGCAGATATAGAAGGCGGTCAGATCGTAGCGGGAGGTGACGGCTGCCAAAAGGGCACCCGCCGCGATGAGCACCGCAAGGATAGGACGGTATTGGTTCAGTCGCTCCTGCATAATGTCCCTCCGTTTCGGTTATGGGATAGGGGTTTGTACCTTCGCCGGATGCGGCAGGGGCGAAGATATAGTAACTTACTATGAATTATAGCATGCCGGGGGGGAAAAGGAAATAGGCATCTTGCACTATCTTCGGCGGGGGTGGGGTTTTCATTTGGCGGGAGCTGTGATAAAATAACGGCAGAGGACCTTGCGGGGCCTGCCCGGTAGGGGCGGCGCCCCGCCCGGCGCCCCCCTGCGGGGGGCGCCGTACCCGCCCCGCAGGGGCGGGCGGCCGGCCCGGAGGGCCGGCCGGCGGGGCGCCGTAACCGGGGCCCTGCAAAAATTTTGATGAGCGATGCAACAAAACCCGCCGCAGGCGACACTATTATGGTGAAAGCTGGGTGGGAACACCGCAAAAGGAAGGTGCCGTTATGACCATCACCCAGCTGGTAACCGAAGCGCAGCAGGGCAGCAGGGCCGCTTTCGGCGAGCTGTACGAGCATATCGCCGCAGACCTGTACCGCATGGCGCTTTATACCCTCGGCAATCAGGCGGACGCCGAGGACGCCGTGGCGGATACCTTTGCCGAGGCGTGGAAGGGCATTAAAAACCTGCGGGAGCCGGAGGCGTTCCGCAGTTGGATGTTCCGTATCCTCTCGGCCAGGTGCAAGCGGCAGATCGGCAGGATCGTGGCCCGCAAAAACGAGATAGACCTGGACAGCTACTACGAAACGGCGGAGGAGGCCATCCCCGAAAATGCGACCCGCCGGGCGGAGCTGCGTGAGGCGCTGGCAAGCCTTGCGGCGGAGGAACGGCAGATCGTTCTGCTTTCGGTACTGGAGGGCTACACCATGCGGGAGATCGCCGGGATGCTGGGGCTGCCGCAGGGCACGGTGAGCAGCAAACTGTCCCGTTCGCTGCACAAGCTGCGGAAATTTTTACAGGAACCTAACGGAAAGGAGGGCTTATCATGACGAACCGTGAAAAGAAACTGAATACCGACCGGGAATGGCTGGCCGACGAGCTGATGCGTGCCGGCAGTCCTGCCCTGCCCTCCTCCCTTTCGGCGGCGGCGCTGTTTGAGCGAATGGACGCCGAGGAGCAAAGGGCTGCCGAACCGGCGGCTCCCGCCCCGGAGAAAAAGGGCGGTGTGATATGGCTGCAATGGAGACGCTGGGGCAGCGCTGCGGCGGTGCTGGTGCTGGCGGTGGGCGTGGCGTTCCTGCTGCAAAACGGCACGCTGCAGAAAAAGTCCTTCAATGAGCCTGCGCCGGCCGAGCCGGGCTATGACATGGCGATGGCGCCGAATGGTGCGGAGAACCGCGACATGTGGAACGGCTCCGCCGGTGAGGTGCCGGAGACCGGCGGCCCGGGGACAGACGGCCTGATGATGGCTCCCCCGCCGAACCCTACCACGGCCGGTGGCGACAACAAGAAAACAGAGAACCGGCCCGACGGCGACTTCGAGGCTTTGGAGAGCGAGATCCTTGCTTCGCCGGGAGAGCTGCCCACCCCCGACCTGACGGATTTTGACGCGATGGCTGCGGTTTCCTCGCAGCTTTTCGGGGGAGACTATGACCAGGCGATCGCCATGTTTTACGATAGCGGCGAGCGCTGGGAGGGCTGCGAGCTGCCCGCAAGCTGCGCCCACTATTTTATGCTGGATAAGACGCTGTACGGCTTCTTCCCGGAGGAGCGCCGGGTGGTGGATTACGGCGGGGCGTGCGCCACGGTGCTGAATGAGGACGAGGCGGCGATGCTTTCGGCGATTTTGCAGCTTGAGTTTACCGCCAAAACCGAATAAGAACCTTCCCCTGCGGCGGAGTGAGCGATCACCCCGCCGTATTTTTTGCTGCCCTACTGCATATAGTCGGGGTGTAGGGACAAGTACAGGGTACAAGGCGCGCCCCGCACGGGCGGCCCTGCGGGCCGCCCGACCCGCCCCCGCAGGGGGCGGGCAGCGTGGGCCCCGCAGGGGCCCACGCGGGCGGGGCGCGGCGCAGCGCCGGACTGTGCTGCTGCAGAGAGGGGGACGGAAGATGAAAGCGGACTGGGGGCTTTTGGGGGGCGCGGCGGCGGCCATGCTGGCGGTGCCGCTGCTGGTGCTGGCGTGGAGCGGCACCCCGATGGGGATCGGGTATGCCGGGGAGGAGAAAGCCGACCCGCAGCAGCAGGTGACCGTCCTGCCGGGCAGCAAACGGGAGGAGCCCGCCCCAGACCCCGAAAAAAGTGATGCCTTCCCGGTGCTTTCGGCCTTTCGCATCCTTGATGAAACGACCGGCGAAGTGGCGGAGGTGGCTGCGGCGGATTATGTGGCGGGGGCCATCGCGGCGGAAATGCCCGCCGGCTACGAGTCGGATGCCCTCATTGCGCAGGGGGTTGCCGCCTACACCAACGCCCACTATCTGGCGGCGCTGCACCGGGCCGACCCGCCTGCCGAGCTGAAGGGGGCGGATTTTGCGGCCGACCCGCAGAAACGGCTGGGCTATGTGACCGATGCCGCCATGAAGGCCATGTGGGGAGACCATTATGAGCTGTACCGCAAAAAGGTGACTGCCGCCGCCGAGACCGCCATGCAGAGCATCCTCACCTACGAGGGGCAGCCCATTGTGGCGGCGTATTTTGCCATTGCGGCCGGGAAAACCACCGAGGACGCCGGGAATGTGTGGGAGGGCTCGCTGCCCTATTTGACCCCGGTGGACAGCAGCTGGGATCAAAACGCACCGGGCTATCGCAGCACCGTCACACTAACTGCCGCCGACCTGCGGAAAAAGCTGACCGGGGCTTCGGTGCTGGTGGGACCGAAACCGGAGGAATGGCTTAAAATCATCACCCGCAGTGAAGCGGGCTATGTGACCGCCGTACAGGCGGGCGACCGGGTACTGACGGGGCAGCAGCTGCGCCATCTGCTGGGGCTGCGCAGCGCAGCCTTTACGGTGGATTATAAAAGCGGGCTGTTCACCTTCGAGGTGCTGGGCTACGGGCACGGGGTGGGGCTTTCGCAATACGGGGCACAGTATATGGCGCAGCACGGCAGCGGCTGGCGGGAAATTTTATCCCACTACTACCCCGGCACGGTGCCGGCGGCGGTGAAAAAATAATCCCAAATTGGCTTGACGAACCGCCCTGCGATGTGGTAATATACTGGAGTACGATATAAGCCGTGGAGAGGTGTCCGAGCGGTTTAAGGAGCCGGTCTTGAAAACCGGTGACTCGTCAGAGCCATGGGTTCGAATCCCATCCTCTCCGCCAAACACCTCCGACAGAATTCGTAGCCCTTGGAGATGTACCCAAGTGGTGAAGGGGCTCCCCTGCTAAGGGAGTAGGGTGCGAAAGTGCCGCGAGGGTTCAAATCCCTCCATCTCCGCCATATGTACCATAGCGGGAAATCGCAAAGAAATTTGTGATCTCCCGCTAATGGTGCATAACTAAAGAAGTCGTAAAAGCGGTAAAAAAATATTTTTTAGTGTCGCAGGGTGCAGAATAGTTTGGCCAGAGGATCCGGACGCCGGCGCAACACACGCCTTTTCCCTGATCTGTCTTTCATCCCCGTTTCTGCTGCCGGCCTGCTCTCCTATTGCTGATAGGGTCATGGCAAACTCCTTGTGGCAACAAAGGTATCTTTTTCTGCTTCGACTATGCCAAAATACCACCGTCAGCGTTCTGTGCTCTACTAACGGGCTTCCGGAGCCATCATGTGCAAATGGGTTCCGGTTGCAGCGGGCTATCCGGTACATGGCCCGCGGTCATGGTTTTTTCAAGGTTCTGACACATGGAGCAAAAAGAAAAGCCAAGCCCCCGTTCTCTGTGGAAACGATACGCTTGACTTTTGGTATTCCATCGTGCTATGATAGGCACGAAGATACGGCACTCTCGTGTATAAAGTCTGCGTGATCCTATCTCGATCACAAAGATGGGTGGCGGAAGGCTGGCAGGCTTTCCCCACCCCGCAGGGTGTATTTTCTTTTATGCTATTATTGTAGCTCACAATTTATTGGTTGTCAATGGTATT
The DNA here is from genome assembly GCA_004557855.1 of Oscillospiraceae bacterium. Taxonomy (GTDB): domain Bacteria; phylum Bacillota; class Clostridia; order Oscillospirales; family Ruminococcaceae; genus Angelakisella. The sequence goes on along the minus strand of SFFJ01000007.1, from coordinate 3,844 downwards.
TTCTTGTTTAAGTTGAATAATGGAAAGAGAGAAGCCTTCCGGATGCGATGCCACTACCGGAAGGCGCTTATTATTTATACCAGTCTTTTCTTGTTCAACTTGAACACCGGGTGTCACCGGCGGCGCCCTTCGGTGGGGTCCGGGGTAGCTCTGTGGACAATTTCAATAACCTCCTGATGTGCTTCAGAGATAGGTTCACCATATGCAATACCGAATTTCCAATATTGAAGTTCGGCTTTATGAAAGTCGCAGCATCTTTCGACAAGTTCCTTGCGCGCTCTGCCTGTGGTAATGACAGTATAGAGTCTTAACGCTTTTTCTAAAATAGCATCTGTATGTTGTTTCATGTTGCACCAAGATAGTTGGTTCATTAAGAGATTTTTATATGCGATCTCATCCTGTGTATCTGTCGGTAGAATCTCCATAGATATTCTCGATAGGCAGCACTGTGGAACAGGAATCATATTATTAAAATTGATAGCTCCCCAAATACCATTGTTTATTTTGAGAAAATCAATTTGGTTTTTCATTTTTAAGTGCTTTGGCTTCGGCGAGGTTAGTGGAGCGAAATAATCAAACCCATTGATGTTCAATACTATTCCAATAAACGGCCTTGTACTCTTCTTGTCCATTGTATATGGGACTTTCGGGTCGTATTCACGCAAATAGTCACAATAACTTGGCTCCACACAATAAAAAGAAAAACTCATTTTTGCGTCTCCTTAAATGATATAAAAAGGGGCGGGCTTGAAAAAGCCCGTCCCTTTGCTTTTTTAGCTCCCACTCATGGTAGGGTACACCGCTTTTTTAGCTCCCACTCGTGGTAGGGTACACCGCTTTTTTAGCTCCCACTCATGGTAGGGTACACCGCTTTTTGAGGCATCTCTGCCCTGTACTATTATTGTACTCACAAACGGGGATTATGTCAATACTGTCGCAGAAAATTCACAAACTTCATCTGTTGTTCAAGTTGAACAGTAAAAAAATGTTAGCCCTTTACCGGGGGAAACGCCGTCTAAATAGATGGTTATTTTGATGGCATAATTTTCTTGTTCAACTTGAACAGTAAAAAATGTAGTGGTTATATAAAGTGAAGGGGATGAGCCCAATGCAGTTGTTAAACAATCAAACCAAATCGGCCAACCAACACTCGTTAAAAAGTGAAAGGATGAAATGGAGCTGTAATAGGCGCAAATGCACCCTCCGGTCGATTGATCGGAGGGTGCATTCTTGTGCTGATCGTAGCATGAAAACCCTTGGGCCTGCGATAAAGCCCGAGGTCACTTTAGGCGCCTTACTTACTATTTATTTGCGGATGATAATAAAAGGCCGCAGTATTCCTTTACTTCATCGATCGAATCTCTTACGCGCATACTGTAATAAAGTCCGTCATGCTCAAAAAACAGGTAGATACTTCCCGTTGGCTCTTGATCCGGCTTTATAAAACGATAGGCCGTAATAGTCTCACCGGATACGGCTGTAATTTTAATTTCCTCCCGTTCCGGTGTCGGCTTTATGTTGTTTCGTTCCATATAACTTTCCAGCGTATCTCCTTGCTGCGGAAAATAGATCCAATAACGAACGAAACCGTTGTCGTTCTTCTCCATGCAGTAAATACCTTCCAGCGCAGTCGGGTTCTTGGGGTCACCTTTTGGATAAGTAAGGAAATAATAAGTATCATACCAATCCTGGACACCATCGAGATTCAGGAGCCCTTCCAACCCGCACTTTTTCTCCACCTGTTTGATGGTGCGGTATCCACGACAGCTGTTTTCCGGGTTACCGGCACTGACCAAAAAGGTCCTTCTTGCTTCCTTAAATCCGAAAACAAGCAGAATAATCACCACGATGAAGAGAATGATTTTTCCGTACTGCTGAAGTAGCTTTTTCATCAAAAGGCCCCTTTCAAATGGTTGATTACCATACTTTTGTCACAGTTCCATTCGTAATATGTGCAGCAGCTAACCCGTCAAACACATGTGACTCCAAACCGCTAATGAAAGATTTTGCTTTAACGCAATTTATTCCATCCCACTCATGAACAGCGTAGAAGGTTCCATAGTTGGTTTTTATGGTTATGAATAGTACATGTTTCCCACTGTTGGTGTACTCTGCGATTTTGTCGGCGGCGCTGCTGTTCATCTGAATGTTAATGGATGTTATCAAGACAGCAACACCATATAGTGCTACTACCTCTGCCGGAAGCGATCCAAAGACATCATTTAGCGCATCACGAAACGATCCAATTGCATTTTTTACGGCATTCGCACGGTGTTGGTTATCCCTCAAGTACTCTATCGTGCTTAAAGCATTATTATACCGTAAGTAAGTAAAGATTTCATACTGGTTTGTTCCGTGTACCGAGTATCGTCCCGATCCCTCCAAGATATAGTTGTTATTTCGATAGGTAGAAGGAATGGCTCCCTCTGTGTAGTAAGATGAGTAATTCAATGGCATGGGACGGTCTAGGACTTCCTCACAGTTAATAAATCCATTTTCATCAACATCGCTTTTATATACGGGCAAACCATAAAGATAACATACAACAGTGTTGTCCGGAAGTGCTGCCCATTCGATACCCCCCTGGGGTTCGGGTTCGATTGCAAAGCAAAGCGGCATCATCGAGATTGCAAGGATAATAGCGATAGCTGATCTAAAAAATTTCTTCATATTATTCTTCCTTTCTGTCACTTTGTTTTATGTCCCACTATCATTATAAACCCATCGGTATCTCCTCCTATCATATATCCTCTACTTTATTTAACCAGCCGGGAAGCAAAAATGTTACACTTTTTCTAAAGAATATGTAACATTTCTTTTCGTCAAGTGGTTATATAAAGTGAAGGGGGTGAGTCCAATGCAGTTGTTAAACGATCAAACCAAATCGGCCAACCAACACTCGTTAAAAAGTGAAAGAAAAAGTGAAAGGATGAAAAGTATGAAAAAGCTGATTAGTATTATTCTGGCTGTTGCAGTTATCTTCGCATTAAACATAACCGCTTTTGCTGGTGGCTTCATCACCGATGAAAGCGCTATGAGCACCGGTGCAAAAGCAGATCCTCCTTACGCGGCGGCGGCTGATGACAACGCCATCCTGAAAGAAAATAAAGCATATGAGCTATACGCAAATAGTACTCGTGCAATATACAGTGTTAGCGTAACCCCTGTTCGGCAAATTGTTGGTTATTACTGCGGCCCTGCCTCTTCCTACATCCTTTTGAAAACATTAGGCATTAATGTTCAAAGCACCACAAGATACTTATATTTCTTTTGTGCAGATGAAAGTGACAGCAACTGCCCCTATTCCTCTGTAAATCACACCCATTACAAATCCTACACCAGCCCACAAATTACTCTCGCCGATAGTATGGGAACAGACTATAATGGAACTGGTATGAGTTCTATGAAAACAGTTATCAATAATCGGCAGTCAATACATGATTATTCTCTTACCCGCGTGCCCTCTAATGTCAATCAGGCAAACAGTCTCAAAACGAAATTGATGTCAACATTTGATGCCAATTCTCCCTGCATCCTGTGGGTCGAGGCAAGGCTTCTCAATGAGTACAGTGGACATAATTTTGGGGGGCATTATATCCTTGCGAACTCCTTGAATACAACATCCAACACGATCGGGATTGTTGATCCAAACTACTATACCCCCATCTCTACCACCTATACCGAAAGTGTCAATACCGTTTTGAGCGCCATTTGGGATGATGGGAACAGCGGAAATATTATTTGGTGTTCGGAGTAATCGCAAAAGAACAGCCTGCATTTTATAGGAGATACATATGAAGAAAATACTATCTTTGATCCTCGCACTTATCTTCATCTGCTGCTT